>JAUWJE010000290.1 GCA_030607835.1 Candidatus Fermentibacterota bacterium
AGGCTACACTTTCGCTGCACCATGAGAAGAGTCATCTAATGCGGATCGGTAACAGTTCCATTTCTCTCAATACTTCCGAGGATCTGATCAGACTTGACGTTGAGGTCACCGATGGAAAAAAGCAGGCTAGCCAGACTTATCTTGGCATGATTGAAGGAGCAGATACAATACAGAGTGTTCTGGATAAAGCCGTAGAAAAGGCAAAAGTCGCAGCTCCGAAAACCTACGATCCGATCCCTGATGAAGTAGAAGAATCAGTTCAGGAAGAAGCACAGTATGATGATGCTCTCGCGGATCTTGATCCGGGTGTTAAAGCAGATGCATACAGAGAGATCTTTTCAAAACTTGGTGATGAGTACAATTTCTCCGGATCATGGTCAAGCGGATCAGTGGAAGTCTACATTATAACCACTGCAAACAGAGAGGAAGTTTATCACAGAGGAACTGATCAGCTGTTCTCTGTTGTGCTTAAGCACCCCGGAAAGAAATGGGAGCTCATTAACACCCAGACAGGATGGAGAGCCTCGGATTTTTCTGTCGAAAAAGCAGTAAAAGCGCTTGGGCGTTTACTTCCTGTTTATGAAGAAAATTCGGGATATAAGGTTGAACCTGGTGAATATACCGTTATTTTCGGTCCTGAAGCTGTCTCGGACATAGTAAACTTCTCTGTGTTCACAGGTTTCATGGGAAGAGGCTGGGAAGAGAAGCAGAGCTGGACTTCGCAGAATAAACCGGGTGATGAAGTCCTTGGAAAGAACATCACGCTTTCTGATGATCCATTCAACACTCAGACTTTCATGTTCGGATTTGATATGTGCGGAAGGATAAGAAAACACTTCCCGCTTATTGAAAACGGAGTCCTGAAGAACCTGATGTACGATTCCTCAACAGCGGCAAAGTATGGCAAAGACCCAACAGGACACGATACACGCTCTCCCGGAATTGTACTGAATACTGGAAATGGTTCCGAGAGTCCTCTTGAAGCTGTCAGGAGCATGGGCAGAGTTCTTTACATTCCTGCTCTTCACTACATGAATCTGCCAAACCGAAGCAAAGGAATATTTACGGGAAGTTCAAGATTCAACGCCCTTCTTATTGAGGATGGCAAGGTAGTATCACCAATATTCTCAACCAGGGTAACCGATTCCTTCCAGAATGTTCTTGGCAACGTTTCAGTGATCTCATCTGTTTCTGAATCCGTAAACGGTTCGAATACGTACGGCAGACGAATGCCTGTCGCCATCAGCGTACCGTCTTACATTGTAGCGGAAGGTGTGAAAATCACAGATTGTGCAGATTCGTTCTAAATACTTGACACCGGTTCTAGTGGTCGGCGGGGGCCCTGCCGGGTCCTCATGTGCATGGAAGCTTGCTTCCGCAGGCGTGCGATGTCTGCTTATCGACAAGGCTGAGTTCCCTAGAGACAAGGTTTGCGGCGGGGCTCTCAGCAGCAGAGCGGCTGAATTTCTTATCAATTCAGGAATGATTTCAATTGCTGAACTCGACCGGCTCACCGAAAAAACCCACAGAACTCTTTCACTCTGGAACAGGGAAGAGCTTCTCAGCACTTATACATCGAACAATCACCCTGTCCGGATTATCTCAAGGATGGAGTTTGACAACATCCTTCTGGAAAAAGCTACGACTTCCGGAGCTGAAGTGATCACAGGTGAAACAGCTATGTCCATTGATTCGTCAATCGTGCAGATTTCAACAGGTCGGAGCATCAGATTTTCCTTTCTTGTTGGAGCGGATGGATGCAACAGTTCTGTAAGAAGTACATTTTTTGGAAGATCCGGCAAAAAAACAGGTTTCGGACTCGAGTATTTCCTGCCTTTGTCGGAAGTAAATGATATAGCTGAGGGACTTCATATTCATTTCGGTTATCTTCCATACGGGTACTTATGGGCCTTTCCTGGAAGGAATAAAATCTGTATTGGAGCTGGTGCTGTGGGCAGTCAGGCTTCTCCACAGGATGTGAGCTCAGCACTGAAGGAATATCTCGATATCAGAGAGATATCAGTCAGCAATCATGTCGCAAAAGCTGCTTCGATACCTTCACTGTCACTGCATAAAACCATGGGTGCCGGAAATATATACCTTGCCGGAGATG
>JAUWJE010000257.1 GCA_030607835.1 Candidatus Fermentibacterota bacterium
AAGGAGTTCATTGGTCGTGAAGTAATGGTCCGACAGAAGAAGGAGAAACCTGCCCGGTACATTGTTGGCCTTGAAGTAACAGGCAGAGGATTTCCCAGGCAAGGCGCTGAACTGTTCGAGGGTGACCGCAAGGTCGGTATTGTAACCAGCGGATCACTTGCACCGGCACTGGGACATGGAATCTGTCTTGCTTTTGTCGAGAAGGGTTTCCAGAAGAGCGGAATTGAACTCGAAGCTGAAGTACGAGGGAAAAGAATCCCTGTCAAAACTGTAAAACTGCCGTTCTACAAGGATGGCAGCAGGAAGTAATCAGGAATACAAGGAGGAAGATATGTCGAACATTCCGGAAGATCTCCGTTACACTGACTCGCACGAGTGGGTGAAAGATCTCGGTAATGGTGAATACTTGATGGGTCTGACTTATTACGCCCAGGATCAGATGGGTGAAATTGTCATGGTTGAACTTCCGGGATTGGGAGAATTCAGTACCGGAGATACTTTTGCTTCTCTTGAAGCCGTGAAGACCGCTGAAGATTTCTACGCTCCCTTTGACGGAAAAGTCGTACGTGTTAATGTTGACCTCGAGGAAGACCCCGCGCTTATTAACGAAGATCCGTATGAAAAAGGTTGGCTTATTGTAATAGCCACTGATGATTCTTCCGGTTTCAGTAATCTGAAGAGCGCTGCAGAGTACTCTGAATTCATCGGCGAGTAATCCATGAGCAGGTTCATACCGAACCGCAGGGAACATATTGAAAAAATGCTTCGCGTGATCGGCGTTGAAGATGTTAGCGATCTTCTACAATCGATCCCGCTCAAGTATCAGCTCAAAGAAGATCTTGATCTACCTGACCCTGCTTCAGAACTTGAACTCCAGCGTGAGTTTGAGGCATATGCGCGCAAAAATGCAGGAGCGGATAAGATCTGTTTTCTTGGAGCCGGCGCTTACGACCATTTCATCCCTGCAGCAGTTGATCATATTCTGCTTCGAAGTGAATTCTATACCGCATATACACCTTATCAGGCTGAGGTCAGCCAGGGGACGCTCCAGGTTATTTTCGAATATCAATCGATGATTGCCAGATTGACCGGTATGGAAGTTGCAAATGCATCCATGTACGACGGTGCTTCCGCTGCCGCTGAAGCATGCCTCATGGCTATGAGAGTAACCCGCAAACAGAGAATCCTCATCGCGGGTTCGGTTAATCCACGATGGATGGAAGTAGTCAGGACCTATCTCAAGAGAGATGATTTCGAGATAAACGAGATTCCATTCCTGGAGGATGGAACACTGGATCTTTTGATCGCTGCGAAACTTATTGAAGGTGGAACGGCAGCCATTCTTGTTCAATATCCAAACTACTTTGGACTGATTGAAGATCTTCAGCCGATAGCTGAACTGATTCATGAACACAAAGGGCTTCTTATCGTTGCTGCCGATCCTGTTGCTCTCCCGCTTCTTCGCTCACCAGGGGATGCCGGAGCTGATATCGTAGTCGGAGAAGGACAGAGTATGGGTATCCCGATGTCCTATGGCGGTCCATATGTCGGTTTCATGGCTACCCGGAAAAAACATGCAAGAAAGATGCCCGGCAGGATCATCGGAAGAACTTCCGACCGGGCCGACCAGGAGGGATACGTGCTGACTCTGCAGACGAGAGAACAGCACATTCGCAGGGAAAAGGCTACCAGTAATATCTGTTCCAATCAGGCTCTGATGGCCCTTGCGAATACAGTATATCTATCTCTCATGGGTGAGAATGGATTCAGGGAAGTATCGAACCAGTGTTTCCACAAGAGTCATTACCTTCAGCAGAAACTGCTGGAAATTCCCGGTGTGAACAGCGTATTCGCTGACACACCTTTCTTCAGAGAGTTTGCTGTCTCATTTCCTGTCTCCTCTTTGGAAATCCGAGATCGTATGGCAGAAGAAGGCATCCTCGCGGGTATGCCAGTCGTTGAGCTCGGTGAGGGAGTAATGCTGATAACCGCGACTGAAAAGCGAACAAAGCAGGAGATGGATCTCTATATAAGAATCGCTTCTGAAATCTGTCGCGGAGGTGGTAATTGATGAAAACCATTTTTGAGATGAGCAGTCCTGACAGAATCGGTTCTTCCCTTCCTGACCTTGATGTCCCTGTCTCCGCGAGTATTCCTCCGAATCTCGAAAGAGGTGGGAAAACCGGTCTGCCTGAGGTAACAGAAGGTCAGGCTATGCGGCATTTCGTGAACCTGAGCACCATGAATTACCATGTAGAGAAGGGCATGTACCCACTGGGTTCCTGCACGATGAAATACAATCCGAAGCACTTCGAGAATCTTGCCAGATTATCAGGACTCTCAGGAGTACATCCGCTTGTTCCTGAAGCCATGGCTGCAGGAACTTTGGAAATAATGTACAAGCTGGCTGATTTTCTATGCGAAATCACCGGCTTTGAGGGGGCATCTCTTCAGCCTGCCGCCGGCGCACAGGGAGAGTTCTGTGGTTTGATGCTCATAAAGAGCTACCTTGAGAGCATTGGAGAAAAACACAGAAATGAAATTCTCATGCCTGATTCTGCTCATGGCACGAATCCTGCAACTTCAACTCTGGCTGATTGCGTGATCATTGGAGTGAAGTCTAACGAGTTTGGTGAGGTTGATCCTGATGACCTTCGGGAGAAGGCCGGTCCGAATACAGCTGCATTCATGCTGACCAATCCGAATACTCTCGGTCTTTTTGAATCAAAAATAGAGGAGCTTACCTCGATTGTTCATGAGGCTGGTGGATTGAATTACATGGATGGTGCCAACATGAACGCCCTTCTTGGAGTTGCCAGGCCTGGTGATATGGGATTTGACGTCTGTCATCTCAACTTACATAAGACTTTTGCAACACCCCATGGAGGAGGTGGTCCCGGTGCCGGACCTGTGACATGTACAGCGGAATTGGCTCAATTCCTTCCCGATCCGGTGGTGATTCAGAATAAGGACGGCAGTTACTCATTGAGTAAAAAGCAGAATT
>JAUWJE010000080.1 GCA_030607835.1 Candidatus Fermentibacterota bacterium
ACAGAATTCCTTTAGCAATCCGACTGTCTCTTCTTGTAGCAGCCATACTTATGATGGTTTCCGGTTACGTATGGGGCAATCCGATAATTATCTGGCAGAAGGCCGCCACTATCTGCCTTGAATGTATTGGAATTGGCTGATGGTGAGAGAGAGAGCACGAAGGCTTGTTCAAGCGGCTTCACTGGTTCTCTCCAACCTTTATTTACAGGGCTGGATCAGCGGGACAATCTTCACAGGCAAATCGAAGATGTTCTGTGTTCCCGGTCTGCACTGTTACTCATGTCCGTCAAGTGTGCTGGCCTGCCCGGTTGGATCGGTCCAGAACATTCTTTCCTCGGAGGGTTTCCTGGGAGGGATCACCACCGGAAGACCTGATTCACTTATTCTGCTTGGTGTAATCGGTTTTCTCCTGACATTCGGGTTCCTTGCAGGAAGGATTGCCTGTGGCTGGGTCTGTCCATTTGGATTTCTTCAGGGTCTCCTTTACAAGATTCCTTCTCCTAAAATAACCATCCCTTCTTCATGGAGAGACGCAAAATACGCTGTTCTCCTTATCTTCGTGTTTCTTCTTCCGTTGTTCCTGAGAACAGTTTCCGGCGCAGGAGGAGATCCCTGGTTCTGCAAGGCTATCTGTCCTTCAGGTACTCTTTTTGCAGGTTGGCCTCTCGTTCTGTTTGACGGGGGCGAGACTTTACAGACAGGATTCCTGTTCTCATGGAAGACAGTTGTGCTTGTGCTTGTGCTGCTCTGGTCGATTACCTCGAAGCTCCCTTTCTGCAGAGTGTTATGTCCGCTTGGCGCTATCTGGGGCATTAGCGGGAAGGTTTCCATTTTCAGGATGCGGGTTGATTCCTCATGCATATCGTGTGACAGGTGCAGACCTGTCTGTCCTGTTGATATCGCGATCTATAAAGAACCGAATTCCGCTGAATGCATCAGGTGCGGGAAGTGCATCACTGTCTGTCCGGTCAGCGCTATCCATCATGATGTTCGAAAGCCGGAGAAATAATGATGGTGTCATATAAAAGATTCAGGTCATATCTCTGGATTCCACTGGTTCTTGTTTTCCTGATTCCAGTGCTGAAATGCGGGGTGACTCACGAATCGGACGGCGAATCCGTTACACAGGGATTGCTTCTGGTTGGAAGGGATGCGCTGGACAGCCTTCTTTCATCATCTGAAGGTAAACCGGTAATTGTGAATTTCTGGGCTACCTGGTGTACACCCTGTGTTGGTGAACTTCCGCATATTGATGAAGTCTATCGCTCATTTGAAGGTGGAATAGCCGCGGTAGCGGTTGATATAGGTGATCCTGAGCTGGAAACCCTGCTGAAGTTCCGGGAAATGTTAAAACTCTCCATGCCGGTTGTCTGGCTGAGTGAGAATGATGCTCAAATCCTGAAAAGAGAATGGGATCTCGCTGATGTGCTTCCGATAACTCTCATTTATGATGCTGAAGGGAATGAAATCCGGAGAGTAGCGGGCACTCGCGAAAGGGAGTTTTTCCGGAATGCTGTATCCGGGGAGATCATTGAGGATACCATATTGATCGAAGATCCGCTCGACGTTGCGCTTCACATCAATGTTGTAGGATTTTCAACTGACAGTCTTACGGAAATACTGCTTGAAACTTCGATAGAAATCGCTGGTTCCGAAAATGTTGATTTCTTCGATCCATCAATACCTTCCGACAGTATGGAGATTGAAGCTCTTTTCCTTCCAAAGACAGGATATCCCTATGCGCAACCCTGTATCGGGGGAGCCTGCGGTCGTCCTGCAAAGACAACTGATGAACTGCTTCAGGCGATTGAGAACCTGTCCAATTGAGCCATCCAGCCATATCGGTTGTTCTTCCTTTTCACAATGCGGACAGTTTCCTGGACGAGGCTCTTGCCTCCATTGCCGGTCAGACGTTTCAGGAATTCGAAGCGGTTCTTATCAACGACAATTCTGATGATAAATCTTTGGCCATTGCGAAGGACTGGTGCAGACGGGATCCGAGATTCTGTCTTATTCAGTCCAGCGGAGGAGGATTGGTCGACGCGCTGAATTCGGGGCTGGCCCACTCTCACGGGGAGTGGATAGCAAGAATGGATGCCGATGACATTTCCCTGCCGGAAAGACTTGAGAAACAGTTGAATCTTGCTCTTTCGGTGGGAAAAGAAACGGTAGTATCATGTCAGGTTGAGAGTTTTCCGGATGATGTTGTAACAGATGGCTACAGGATATATGAAGAATGGTTGAATCACTTGATCGAGCCTGAGGAAATAAAGAAGAATCTGTTCGTTGAAAGTCCTGTTCCGCACCCTACCGCATTCTACCACAGAGAGAGCGTTCTTGAAGCGGGTGGATACCAGGAGAGGGAACTTCCCGAAGATTACGAATTGTGGCTGCGGCTATGGAGCCTCGGTTTCAGATTCAGTCGAGTACCGGAAATTCTTCTCAGATGGAGGGATCGTCCTGACCGACTCTCCAGAACCAGCAATTCATATTCACTGACTTCGTTTTACAGACTTAAAGCAAAGTATCTTGCTTGTGTGCCATGTATGTCCGCAAAACGGGTTCTTATAACCGGAAGCGGGCAGACCGCCCGAAGACTGGGAAAATGCCTGCAGGATGAGGGGTTTGAGATAGAAGCGTTTATAGACCCTGATGAAAAAAGGCAGGGGCAAACGCTGAGAAACAGACCTGTTGTTGGAACTGAAATACTCTCGGAATCCCCTGAAATTCCAGCGGTAGTTGCCACAAGAACTCCCGGCGCAAGAGATGCTGTTCGGGAGTTCCTGGAGGACATGGGTCGGGTTGAGTGGAAGGATTATGTAGTCTGCTCGTGAAGATGTGTATTGAATCAGTACACTTGAGTAGTATTACTCCATAAATAGTGTATTCAATATGATCAAAATATTGATCCAGCTTTCATGATTTGGACATCGACAATTTACGGCTATATTCAGGAGAAGATAATTGTAAGTGTACTCAACCAGGAACTGATTCAAAGGAGGTCAGAGTTGAAGATTAAGGAAGAGATGAAGGGTGATGTGCTTTACGTTTCACTATCCGGCAAAGTAATAGGCGGTCCTGAACTCTTGGATGTTAAAACAGTATTTCAGAACGCTGTTAATCAGGATAATCTGAAAGTGCTGCTTGACCTTGGAAAGGTCACCTGGATGGACAGTTCAGGACTTGGAGTGATTGTCTCAGGCCATACAACTCTCGCCAGAGCAGATGGATCTCTTAGAATCCTCAATGCCACAAAGAAAATTCATGAACTGTTTATCATTACTAAGCTGATCACTATCTTCGAGACTTATAATGATAAGCAGGAAGCGCTGAACAGCTTCGGAGATTAGCTGTGCGAGAAATAGAGATTCGGCTGCCAAGCGAAGTATCCGTTCTGGAACCTCTTCAGGTTTTTGTCGAGAGTATCGGGAAATACGCTGGAGTGGAAGAAGATGAACTATCCTCACTATCCGTTTCGGTTATCGAACTTGTTAAGAACGCGATGGAACACGGGAACGGCAACGATCCTGAAAAGATTGTCACGGTCACAATTGATACTTTCGAGAGCAGGATTCGTTTCTTTATTGATGATGAGGGCAGATGGGAACCCGACCCCGCTCCCGGTTTTGATCCTGGAGAAGGAGAAGTACTTCTTTCCAACAGAGGGCGCGGAGTTCTGATTGCAAGAAACCTGGCAAGATGGGTAGATTTTGGCCTTACGCCCGAGGGAAAAACGAGGGTTAAACTTATCTGGCCTCTAACCTGAGAGCAGCTCGGATACTGTGAACTCCTTCAAACTTGCCGAAGTATTCGAAAAAAGGGGATTTCCTGGCGGAATTCAGGACCTTCTCAGAAGAGACGCAGAGCTGTTAATTCCGCCAAGATGGGCTGACAATACTGTTCTTGTCGATCCTGATATTCTTCTTCCCGATGCACTGCTTCTGATAATCGACGGTCCTCTTTCCGCGCAAATGAGGAGCACTTACTTCAACTGCTACAGACACGGTATTCCAATAGCATGTATATGTCACCTGACTGAGCCCGAAGATGATCCTGTAGTACTCAAGCTTTCCGATCAGAACCTCTGCTGGTCATTCTCCTCGGCCGGTGAGGGAAGGGAACTCCTGCGAAATCAGGTTCAGGATTGGCTTCGTGGATTGAATCGGGAATCTTTTCCCTTCCCTGAAGGTAACGAACTGATTCGATCGTACGGAGATATCGATGTTTCACCTGTAGATCAGGATTCGTACGAATCCGCGAGGGAAGTCTTCGCGCGAAGGGGCTTCGTATGCCTCAGTGGTTCTCTGGGAGCAGGGAAGACCACCATTGCACGCAGGCTTCTGATAGAAGCAGCTCAGGAGGGTTTGAATCCAGTTGAGTTTATAACTCGTGACCTTTACTTCGCTGAGGTTGTGCGGCTTCTTACCGGACCGGAGGACTGCGCAGTATTCCTGGATCTTGATACACTCAGAAGAATAGTCGATATCTATCCGCTTCGTCTCTGGTCAACAATTCTCTCGCTGATGATCAGGGCAACTGAAACAAGACACAGATTGATTCTTGCTACATCTTCTTCGGAAATTGCCGAGGTTTTTAACGCTTATAACGATTCACATATTAAACTTCCGGAACCTTCAACAAGCAGAAAATGGCGATTGAAACAGGGTCATGATGCTCTCAAGTGGTTTCGATCTCAGGACTCTCTGAAGAAAGCCGAACTCCTGCTGCTTGCAGCGTTTGACCCGGTTGTTCCCGAGGCGGTTTTCAAGCAGACACTGTTCAAATTCTGGGATCGGCTGATTGTACAGGAAGACAGAAAATTTCCATCCACGGAAGAGCTTGAATCGCTTTACAGGAATTCTCTTGCAGCTCAGGGCATAGCACCTTTCCGAAGGATATCAGGAAGCGGTGAAGCCTATATAGCAATCAGCGATTCTATGAAGATGTGGGCAATCGATAACGGAATTCAAGAGCTTCTTTCGAAAGATGCCCCCATCATCAGGGCATTTGCGGATACTCTGATTGGAAGCTCTGAATCCAGCGTGAGACGGGCAGGATATTTCCTGGCCGGATTTTACATCACTCTGTCTGACGAAGTGAGGGCCAAACTTCTTCTGCACATCGCTGCTGAAGAGTCCGGGACTGTTCTCACCGATGTTCTCAATACATTGCTTTCCTCCATAACGAGTGCTGATGAATCTATTATCAGCATGTACAGGATAATGATGGAAAAGGGCAGTTCCGAAGTCAGGGGATCAGTTGCGGGAACGCTCTGCAGGCCATGGGTAATGGAATCAGCTGAAACAGCGGATCTGGTTAATTCAGCAGCAAGAGATCCCGATCCGCAAGTGAGAGGACAGTTCCTTCAGAGCCTGACATTCCTGGGAATGTCTGACCTTGGATCCAGGTTATACAATGAGCTTCTTGAGGACGATTCAAGAGAAGTTCGGCAGAGTGTGCTTTTTTATATAGGTAGAAAATTTCCTGACCTCTCCGGCAGAGAATATGAAATACTGAATGATGTGCTTGAAGCTGGCGATTCCGGATTACTGCCTCCTCTGATCATAGGTTTGCTTGACAGAAAACTTGAAGAGTTCAATCAGGAATTCAGTGATCTCCTCTGGGTCTTGATGGACAGGCTTCCCTCTGGCGGCAAGGGAAGACTTGCCTGGAGAATCGGAGCGAGATTGAGGTTCTTCAGCAGAGAAGTAAGGAAACCCCTTAGATCCGAACTTTCCGAGGAAGATGTTCTTCCGGTAACTCGATGCATGCTGATGAATTATTCCTCACTTGATGAGGATGAAAAGAAAAACCTCAGGGATATAATTAACGAGCGCGTAAGCAACAGCAGGGCATTCGCGCATATGGTTCTGCGGTACTACAGCATTATGGATGAATCATACAGAAACAACCTGATCAAGACGGTACTTGTGACAGAACGGTATGACGGAAGGGAAGCGCTGAGTCAGTTGATATGCAGAGGACGAACTGACCTGGCAACGGCTTCGATTACCTTGATTGAAGAGATTCTTTTTGACGGTGAATTTGAGCAACGGGCGTTACTTCCGTTTTTTGTGCTCTGGAATGTTCATGATCTGGGTGAATATCAGGAAGAATTCATTTCTGCATTTTTAACTGATACATCACCTATGGTGCGTAAATCACTTGTCAGAGCTGTTCGTCGTCTCGGAGTTATCAATGAGGAATCAATGAGGGTTCTTGTTCAGCTTTCGACTGACGAGAAAAGAGCTGTTCGGGCGGCTGCCGGAGCAGCATTGGGTGAATTCGAGAGTGATGACACTGACAATCTGAGCAATGTCCTCAGTACGCTTCTTGACGATGAAGACCCATTTGTCAGGTTGAGTACACTCTCCGGTCTCCTGGAGAATGTTCTTCTTTCAGCTGAAAAGCTGCTGCCTGTTGTATCCGCTGCTCTGAATGACCCTGCATCGGAAGTAAGGCTGGAAGCAATTCAAGGCCTTAGAAGATATCCGGCGATGTGTTCAAAAGGAGATGTCGACAGAATAATGGCTGAAAGACTTGTTGACCCTGACAGAAACGTTCGGATGGAAGCAATAAAATTTGTAACTGAAACTCCTGAACTGCTTGCATCAAAAGAAGTCAGGAGCCGAATGCCTGATATTCTGCTGGACAGACTGTCCACCGGTCATGCGATTGCCGAAGAATTGAGCATGGCCAGAAAGATCCAGCTCGATCTGCTGCCGGATAAACCCCCTAATCCTGAGAGATACGATATCGAGACTTATTACAGACCCGCGAGGGAAGTTGGCGGGGATTACTTTGATTTCTTTCAGCTGCCGGGCCGCAACCTCGGGATAGCCATTGCCGATGTTGCAGGGAAGGGAATTCCAGCTGCGCTTACCATGGCAGGTCTGAAAGGCAATCTTGAAGCCTATGTTCAGAGCATCTATTCAATAAGTGAAATTATGCAGAAGGTTAACGAATCTTCCGTTCTTGGTGAGGATGATCTGATTATGACAGGTCTCTTCTACAGTGTACTTGATCTTGATTCAGGTAAGCTCACCTATGTGAATGCCGGACATAATCCTCCTCTTCTTGTCAGGAGGGAGGGTAGTTCATCCTGGCTTGACAGGGGTGGACTCATACTCGGACTTTTCAATGAGGCAGAATACGAACATGGAACCGATGAACTCGAACCTGGAGATGTTCTTGTTCTTTATACTGATGGAATCACCGAAGCTATGGACAAATTCAATACTGAATTAGGTGTTGAAAGACTGAAAAATGTAGTACTGGAGAACAGAGATCTTTCAGCTCAGCAGATTGCGGGAGGGATTCTTGAAGCTGTGAATTCCCATTCGGAGGGAATACCGCAGGGAGACGATCAGACTCTTGTGGTCGTGAAACACAGGTGATTAATCTGAGAACAGTATTCCTCCTTACGGATTTCGGAACATCTGATACATATGTCGCCCAGATGAAGGCAGCCGTTCTAATCACTGCTCCTGTCGGGACATCCATAGTAGATCTGACACATGATATTGAAGCCGGCGCGGTGATGGAGGGGGCTTTCCACCTTTTTGTCTCCCGGCAGGCAATTCCTCCCGGCTCAGTTGTAGTAGCGGTTGTTGATCCCGGTGTTGGGACGGAACGGCACGGAGTTGTATGCGAGGTTGATGGGATCTTCTACACAGGACCGGATAACGGAATATTCAGTCTGCTTCCGGTTGAAAAAGCATGGAGACTTCCTCGACT
>JAUWJE010000017.1 GCA_030607835.1 Candidatus Fermentibacterota bacterium
TATTTATGCTGTTCAACTTGACGAAACAGACTACGTCCCTGGAAGAAGGATGCGGAAGCCAATATGACGGGCACGGTCACCCGGAGCCAGATATTTTACGCTTCTGATCGTAATACCACTCGCAGGTGATAGCCACGCACCGCCGCAGACTGGTACAAGTGAATCTGAAGACATAGTCCATTCAGCGACATTTCCCGCCTGGCAGGCAAAACCGGCATCGGTCAGTGGAAATGAATCCACCGGAGCTGTCCAGAGGTATCCGTCAAATCCTCTTGTTTCCCATTCATCTCCAGCAAGGTAGTTAGCGGGGCATTCAGCATTGGCGGGATCCAGCGGTCCCCATGGATACTGCCCTGAAATATCCCCTGATATTCCAAGTGAAGCTGTATATTCCCATTCCGCACGTGTGGGCAATCTGCCCCCCATTTCTGCTGCCGCGGCAACGGCCGCAGCCATACTGACATTCACAACAGGATAATCAGGAAAATAGAAGAGGTACTTTTCCATTCCCTGAAAAACCGGATCAGGTGGCAGTTCAATTTTGGCATCATCAGCAAGGCTGTAGAACAGCCTGTTTGTAACTTCGTATCTACCCAGCCGGAAACCGCTGATCTCCAGAGTATCATCTTCGTCCGTTATGAATGTTCCGCCGGGAACAGTTACGAATGCAGTGTCCTGTTCAATAAGCGTTCGTGGTTCAGGAAGAGAGAATATATCATCATTGCTATCACAGGATACAAGAAAAATCGTCAGAAATACCGCTGGAAAGTATTTCACCTCAGGCGTTTTCCGCTTTTTTCTTTCTGTACATGATCGCGAGAGGTATTATTACACAGTAACCCACAATAAGCATGATGGGAGCAATTGTAATGTGTCCTCCTCGAAGCAGGAACCATCCGATGATTATGTCCAGCAACCCGATTGCGAACAGCAGGTAATTTGTCAGCGTAAAGGGAGCTGCCCTGTTCTCTTCTTTCACCGAATCCATCTGCCCGGAGACAGCGATTTTCTTATCGGTCATTTAATCCAAACCTCCAGTTTTCCGAACTGAATCTTTATTTTCAGAAGTAATACCTATACATCAGCCTGGTGATAACTGTCAACGTTTTGATGAGAACTGAACAGCTGATTCTGCTCCATACCTTTTTCCGGCAGAGCTATCCACTCATTCTGCCAGGCGTGATACATCGCGTATCCCACAACGAAGAAAGAACCGGTTACAACAATCAAATCAGACTGGATAGACCGCGCGAGGTTCATTGCTTCACCGATATCATCTCTCCAGAACGCTTCCACTCCGATATCCTGAAACTGCTCCGACAGAGTGATGGCTGGAAGGGATCTCTCATTCAGAGGTGTAGTTGTTACGACAGGATTCAGAACCTCGCAAAGCTGTCCTGCCATTTCCTTCCAGAATTTGTCTTCCAGAAATCCCACTACAGCGGGTACAGGAGTTTTCCAGTTTTTCTTCAGATATTCAATCAGGTGTTCGATCGAACCCGGACTATGAGCCACATCGAAGAGTATGGATGGAGATCCCGAATGGAGATCAAGCCGTCCCGGCCATCTGAAAGTTTTGCAGGATTTCTCGAATGCCGAGTATACCTCTTCCTTCGAACAGCCGGAACACATCAGGGCCGCGGAAAGAGCCAGTCCGGCATTATGTCTCTGGTGCTCTCCCGGAAGTGGTGATAAGTCCGTCGGTTCGGGTCTTACGCGAATGAGGTTTCCGGCTTTTTCAGCAGCAGTCAAAACCTCTTCAACTTCAGGTTTCTGTTCAGACGCGATCAGTGTTGAACCGGCACGTGCAATGGCAACTTTTTCAGCTGCAATAGCGGGCTCTGTGTATCCAAGTATACGCCTGTGTTCGAGTTCAACACCTGTGAAAATGGTGCATTCACCATCCAGGAGTCTCGTAGCATCAAGTCTTCCGCCAAGACCAGCCTCAGCGACAACAAAATCGACGCCTCTCTTCTGAAAGAACCACGCCGACATTACCGTTGTTATCTCAAAGAAAGTTGCGCTGTGCTTCTCGATCCTTTCTCTGAAAAGCTCTACAAACTCGATAACGGATTCCTCAGGTATCCAGACATTATTAATTGCTGTTCTTTCCCGATAATGAAGGAGATGAGGTGACGTGATTCTGCCAACTTTGTAGCCGAGGTGGTGCAGAATTTCGGCAAGCAGGGCAGTTGTGCTACCTTTTCCGTTCGTTCCAACAACGTGGATGGTCCTGTAATTATTCTGCGGATTACCAGCATCCTTCAGAAGACAGCGAACGCGGTCCAGACCGAATTTCATGCCCATTCGCTTTCTGTCGAACAGGTACTCTTCTACTTCAGCGTAATTCACGAACGGCAATCCCCTTGAGAAAAGCAATAAGAAATCTTTCCTGCTTCTTTCGAATTACTGTCTGTGAGGCCAGCACTTCATCATGAGTCACCTCTTCACCTGGTAATACAGCAGTGGTGATTAGAGAGAGAGCCACGACATCAAGTCCCCGTGAAGAAAGCATCAGAGCCTCCGGCACTGTTGACATGGAGACGGATAAGATTCCTCTACCACGCAGGAACTGAATTTCTGAAGATGTTTCATAGGCGGGGCCGGATACACAGGCAAAAACACCTTCAGCAATAGAAGCACCGATTTTTGAAGCAATCGAGAGTGCCAGTTCCCGGAGTTCCACTGAATAAACGGATCGTCCAACTCTTCCTGTTGTGGATTCGGGAATACACCCGGAAAAGTTAACATGATCACTGAAGACAACAATATCACCGCAATCAAGGGTTTGATCCACCGCTCCTGAAGAAGACATCAGCACCCATGACGAAACACCCAGATCGCCCAGCACGCCTGGAAGAAGAGATACCTGATCACCGCTGTAACCCTGGTAATGATGACGCCTACCCAGCAGGAATGCAAAATTACCGCACTCGCTTATTACAAGCTTTCCCGGATGCCCCGGCAAAACGTCATGGGAAAATCCTGCTATTTCGGAATAAGTAATCTCTTTTCCATTCCCGAATGAATCAGCAAGCCATGAAAGACCGGAGCCAAGCACTACTCCCACTCGCGGTATTCTATCCGAAAAATTAACAACAGAGCGCGCAATATCCAAAAACTTCTCACCAGGATTCAATAATAACTGAAACTCCAGAGCATCCTCCCCGTCAGGATAGTAACAGTTCAGCTGTCCGGTCTGTGTGTATCCGTTCCGCAAATAGAGTGCAATCGCAGGTTTTGATGATTCCCTTACTTCGAGTCTGGATACTGAAACGCCAAGTCGCTCGCCCCAGGCATTAGCTGTTCGAAGCAGCAGCGAACCGATTCCCATGTTTCTGAATTTTTCGCGAATGGCAAGATTGACGATATGGATTTCTTCTGATGCAAGATTTGCGGACAGATATCCCGCTATCCTCTCATCGGTTCGTGCGGTCCATGTTCGGAAAAGAGGAGTGTTCATACATGCGCTTATCTGTTCGGTGTTCCACGGGCACGGAAAACACTCTTTCTCGATCTCCAGAATTTCAGGAATGTCTCTGCTGGACGCGATACGCAATTCAGCGCACACTGCTCTTCGCCTTCTCATTGAAATCCCGCAGGTAGACTGGAGTTACGATTTTGTCGAATCCTTCAGCTTCAGCCCTGATACAACCAATTAGAGCAACAAGTGATGGCCTGGGAATGTCCCAAAGCGTGGGTGCCCACAGCACTGAATCAGGAAGCGAGATTTCACTTCTTCCACTTCCGACAGCAATCAATTCACCTCCTGATGATAATTCCTTCTCAAGTGCTGAGACCGTATAAACCCCTGGATGGATAAGAACTCCGGCATCGGGAGAACTGCTTTCATACAGAGCGGCATATACTTCAGATTGTCTGGCTCTGATACACGCCAGAACAGGACGCTCAGAAGTAACTGATGAAGCCAGAACCCTGAGAGTCTCAACACCCTTCAGACCTTTCTCCCAGCCTGCAGACAGTCCGATGGCTGTAGCAATACCGATTCTCACACCGGTGTAGGATCCCGGACCGGAAGAAACCGCGATTCCTTTGATCTCTTCAGGGGAGATTTCCGTTTTTTTCAGGAGGTCTGATATACACGGGAGAACCTTTTCTGAATGCGTAGCAATAACAGGCAGGTACTCCTCGGCAACAGGTTTCCCGTCCCTGACCAGCGCAACACCTCCAGTGGAGGTTGTTGTTTCAATTCCGAGCCATACGCCGGTCATCTACGCTCACCTCTCTCAGATCCGGATTATCGGTAAAACCGATGTTTATCCGTACTCCATTATCTAGAATCTCGGACTCAAGCCGGTCCGCCCATTCTACAACTACCAGTGAGCAAGAATCAAGCGCATCGTAGATACCAAGGAATTGTAATTCGCGATGGGCCTCCTCAAGCCTGTACAGGTCAATATGATGAATTTCATTGCTTCCAGCGTAGTAAACCGCGTCGATTATGAAGCTGGGGCTTGGAATATTTCCTGTTACTCCGAGTTTTCTGAGCATAGCCCTCGCAAATACGGATTTGCCGACTCCAAGATCACCTATAAGGAAAATGTTGTCTCCGGGATACATGCTCAGAGCGATCTTCTCTGCAAGATGTTCAAGATCATTCTGGTTCATCTGTCAATATTCTTCGGTGTCAGAACAATGCTTGGAACAATCATTTCTTCAAGAGATACACCGCCATGCTGGAAAGTGTTCCTGAATTTCTGCAATTCTTTCCGGGGAACATTTTGAAACATCATGAAATAATCAGACCTGGCAAACAGATAAGTCTTTGCAGGTGTATCATCCGGTAAACCCCATTCCGCGGGTTTTCTTGCAGCTATTATCGTCCTGGGATCTACAGACAGGCTGTTTCCGTATCTGTATCGTATGCTGCCTGATACTCCCCTACCCCTGATCCTGGTATCCCTGGTTGTGAAAACAGAACCATGATCGCTGGTAACAAGCACGGTGGTTCCCCGGGCAGCAAGCGTCTGAAACAGCATTTTAAGGAAGGAGGATTTAAACCACGTCTCAGCGAGACTACGAAAGCTGGCAACATCCGGAGCAAGATCACGTATGAGATCAAGCTCAGACCTGCCGTGAGTTAGATGATCAATGTAATTGACAACAATAGAAAGGAATCCATTCTGCATATGCCTGGAAAGTGAATGCAGAAGGGTTTCTCCCTCTCTCCTGTTACTGATCTTTACATAATCCGGATCGAAATTCCTTCCACATCCAAGCCGTTTCAATGCTTCAGACAGGAATTCAGGCTCATACCTGTTCAATCCTGGAACACCGTATTGCTCAACCCATCTATTACGATGAAATCTCCATATATCACGTGGAAGCAGACCGGCAAAAATAGAATTGCGGCTGTAAGGCGTGGCTGAGGGAAGTACTGTAAACATAAACTCAGTCTCAATATGAAACCATTTTTCCAGCACGGGCGCCATGGTCAACCATTGGTCATACCGCATGCAATCATTAATGAGCATAACGAGTTCATTTGATGATTCCAGTTTTGGGACAACCACTCGTTCAAGATAATTATGAGACATCAAGGGTGAATCGGAGCCTGTACTGGCAATCCAATCAGGATATCTGCGTTCAACATGCTTTGAGAAGTCAATTGCAAGATCATCGAACCTGGTTTTCTGTACTATCTTCATTTCATCGGCAAGAGAACCTTCGGATGCAACATCCTTCTCCATCCATGATCTGTAGATATTCACCCACTCTCGCCAGCCCATCTCATGACTTCGCATTTCCATTATCCTGGCGGTCTGATCAACCATCTCTCTTGCGGCTCTCTGAGTTTTCAACCGGGTTCCCATTACCAGTCTCTTTATCACAAGGAGTATCTGACTGGGGTTGACAGGTTTGGTCAGGTAATCATCTACTTCACCACCGATCGCAAGATCCATCAGTTCTTCTTCTTCGCTCTGTGTAACCATAACGCCAGGAAGTGCATGGTAATTTTTTCGCAGGCGGGAAACAGTTTCCAGTCCGTCCATGCCCACCATCATCTGATCCATCAGGACTATATCCACCCGATTCTCTCTCAGTAGGTCAAGCGCAGCGTTCCCGCTGCTTGCCGGAAGGACGCTGATTTGATGCTTCTCGAGGTATCTTATATGACTCTGGAGGTGCGCTATCTCATCATCAACCCATAGTACAGTTATCATTCTTCACCTTTTTGTACAGCTGGAAGTTCTATTATGAACGTAGTTCCCTTACCCGGTGAACTTGCCCTGAGACGAATGCTCCCATAATGATACTCATCAATGATTCTCTTACTGAGAGTGAGGCCAAGTCCCCATCCACCACGTCTTGTACTGAAGCCGGCGTTGAATATCTTTTTCTGATCACGGAAGGGAATGCCTTTTCCGTTATCCGCGATTTCAATTTCGACCAACCCGGAACCTTCCTCGATATCTCTGGATGTTATCATAATTACTCCGGATTTCTCCGCGCCAAGTGATGAGAGTGAATTCTTGAGAAGGTTTTCAATAACCCAGCTGAACAATACTCTGTTGAGATACACGGTCTTTTCCGAACAAAGATCTGTCTCCAGTCTGATCCCTTTACTTATCAATCCAGGATTTCCATAGAAGTAATGAACAGTATCAAGAATTATAGGATTAACAATGCTGTTCACAAGTTTGGGCTTTATTCCCATCTGACCGTACCTGCTGGCGATCTGCTTCAATCTGTCAACATCGTTTCCAATGTATTCAAGAGCCTCGGAGAATTCAGTGTCCGTCTGTGCTTCAGGTCTCTCACGAAGAAGTTCCAGCCACCCCATCAGAGAGGTGAGTGGAGTACTTATCTGATGAGCTGTTTCCTTGGCGAAGCCAACCCAGGATAATTCCTTTTCTCGCTTCATTTCAATCCTGATCACATACATGAAAAGAAGCGCCAGAATAAGAAGCAATCCAAGTTCGATGTACGGCACCAGCGTTAATTCCTTGGAGAGATCATCTGATCCATAGTGAAGATATCCAATGATTTCTCCAGAAGCTCCTTCAATAGGGACTGGTGGATTCAACTCATCGAGGACAATAATCATTTCCTGATACGATCTCATATCATTCGCACTGATCGTATCAGGAACGGCGATTCCGTTAACTACCTGGGGTCTCATGAATTGATCGGAAAGAATAGTATAGTAATCCAGCCTGTTCACCAGTTCCTGAAACAAAGCACTTGTTCTTCTGAAAATCTGCTTTCTCTCTTCGATATCAAATATAGAAATGACATACCATTCTGTTTCTCCACCGCAATTCCGGCAGAAACTAGAGACGGTTGTATCAGAAAGAACAGTATCTAATGATTGGAAGGCTCCGCATTCGGAACATACAATCATTGATCCCAGTTCTGATAATCTGCTCATAGGAACCTGAGTACCTGCCCAGAACCTGGCTATTGTCTCATTTGCGCTCGCTCTTGTCTCTTCAAGCCTTGATACGAGGCTGTGACTGTACAGAAAGAAAACCCAGCTCACAATACCTGTAACAAGCATAGGCAAGAGTCTTGTTCTGAAATTCCACATGCTAGATATCGCTCTCTATCAATGGCACAACAAATCCTGCTCTCGGGATGAACAGTGGATTTCCACATCCCTGATGTCGCAACCAGTCCTCTATATCATGTACGGGCTCAATGCCCATTCCGGAAACAATCGCGTCCGGAAGACCGCTTGCAAGAGCAAAGCGTATTCTTCTTCTCATATTCTTCAATCTGACGATCGTGTGTTCTCCGAGGTTGTACTGTTCAATCTCCGGTGCTTCCCAGTCGGAATCCATTGAGGCTTTGAAAGCCTTTTCCATATGGTCTGCTCCAAGTCCTTCCGTGCAGGAACTCACAAGCAGGAGAACACCTCCATCCTCAACAAGGGAATGACAATTGTATATAGCTTTTTCCGACTGGTACAGACTTACATCCAGCGGACTGCCGGGATGAAGAACAACTACAGGTGATTTGACGGTTTCTGCAAGAGTAGACAGCCGTGAACAGGCGTCAACAGCAGCCATGAATGATGCTTCACAGGATCCCGTAGTGAAGTGTACAAGCTCACCATCATATACTACGCCGTTTCCCTGCACAATTTCAGTGCGTTCTTCAATTAATTTAAGCGCTTCCATCATATCAAGATGGACCGGATTATTATTTAGTTCTCCGGGATTGGACCCTGGCAGACAGGCAAGAAAATGATTCGAAACAATTGTTTTTCTCGCCGATACACCGGGAAGAAATGATTTCCTGCCACCGGTATAGCCGGCGAAATAATGAGGTTCTACGGAATTCACAGAAACAACAGGATTTCCATCAAGAATCCACGGATCAAGACTAACAGGTGTACCTCTTGATGTTCTGCCGATGTAGATCATTTCACCTGAATCACAATCAGAGCTTTTCCATGGAGCCTCAGGAAATAATCCTCCGAGAAGCAGGTCTTTTTCTTCGAGTGTTACAGGACGGTGCGTCCCGGTTGCAAAAAGGATTCTAACAATACCGCTGAGTTCATGTTCAATCGCAGCCAGCATGCGAAATGACGCAGGTCTGGTTGAGTCATTAACCACGAGAGTAATAGTTTCCCCGGATCTGAACTCCTCCAATCGGGATATGACCGGTTCCCATGCAGCTCTTATCATCAAGGGTGAGAGTGGCAGCGGAATATCATCACTAATGGAAACAGCTCTTTTCTGCAGGTCTTCCGGAATTCTCAAACGCGAAATCATTTCTCTATAGCCTCTGACCGTTCCAGATAAGCTCAGCGCCAGCGATATCCTGAATCCCCCGGAAGGAACTGAACTCCTCATTGAAGACGAAGGAACCGGTGCCTTCCAATGTGCCTTCTGAGTAGGTAAATTCCAGGATAGTTCCATCAAGTTCACCATCAATGGATCCAAGAGGATAATCGCCATGCACATACCCTCGACCATCAGTACTTAATTCCAATACTCCCATTGTTGTAGTCCAGTCCCCCTCGGGTCCTTCATTAATCAAAATAATATCATCATTATCTTCAGCTACTGGGAGTGTATCTTCTGACGCGGCAGTGTCGGCAACCTCTTCCGTACTGGATACGATTTCCTCATCGCGAAAAGAATCCGATTCTCCCGGAACCGGTGATTCTCCGCAGGAAATCAGTAATACCAGACCTGATACAATCATTAGAATAATACGCATACAAGGAAACCCTCCTGTGTTTATACTGGCCATATGCTACTGAATATATAGTAGACTTATACATCTACTATATGAAGTTTACTGAAATTCTTCTATGGACACCTGCATGATAAAAATATACACTATAGCATTCAAGGAGCGTTCAAGGCTTTTCAAGGAGGGTAATTGTGTTGCTTCCCGACCGAAACAAAGGCGGATTGTTACTACTGATTATCGCTGCTGTTCTGCTCATTCTTGTTTCAACATCATTCGCCCGCGCAGGGGGGGGAGGGCGCTATGGGGGCTCCAGCGGAGGAGGAGGAGGAAGCGGCGGCGGAGGCGGTTCAGGATACATTTTCTATCTTCTTATCCGTCTTGCTATTCACAAACCCTTGATTGGAATTCCACTGCTGATTGTTGTAGTCGTTCTAATGATAAAGTTTGGAAAGAAAGCAAAGGGAGGATTAGAAACTCACACTATTACCCGTGCGAGAAAACTGAACAAACAGCAGGAACACCAGAAGATGCAGGAGGCGCTGGACGCTCTGAGATTTCGCGATGAAAGGTTTACACAGGAAGCTTTCCTCCAGAGAACCAACAAAGCCTTCATTGCCCTTCAGAAGGCATGGTCCAATCAGGATCTGAGAAAGGTGAATCAATTCATTTCCGATGGAATTAATGAAAGATTCAGCATGCAGATAGAAATGCAGAAGGCTGAAGGCTATCGCAACCTGATGGAAAATATATTTGTTGAGAGTTCGAAGATAGTAGGTGTTTTCAGCGATTCGCATTTCGACACCATTCATGTGGAAATTAACGCCAGGGCAAATGACTCTGATGTAAGCCTTTCAACCGGTAAGAGAATCAGGAGGAACTCATCGGATTCATTCACCGAATACTGGAGTTTCCTTCGAAAACCGGGAGCTCAGACTCTGGAAGGTAAAGGGCTTGTAGATGGCTTCTGTCCCAATTGCGGAGCTGCGCTTGAACTCAGCGATACAGGGAAATGCGCAAACTGTGCCTCGATTCTGACAAGTGGCGAATACGACTGGGTGCTGGCAGAAATAACTCAATCAGTTGAGTGGAACGTAGTATCCGATGTATCCATGATTCCGGGCCAGGAAAGCATGATGTCTCTGGATCCCGGATTCAACATCCATCAAATTGAAGATAGAACCTCTATAATTTTCTGGCGTTTGATGCAATCCTGGTTCACAGGTGACGTTTCCGCCTCAAGGAAGATTGCTCTCCCCTCTTTCATTGAGAGTTTCAGCAAGCAACTCGCGAATACAAGAACTGATGAAGGATGGCTCTTTTTCAAGGATGCCGCTGTTGGAACGGTGGAAATTCAGAGCATCATTCCGGGCACTCCGAACAGAATGGACAGAATTGAGGTTCTTGTAAAATGGTCCGGCATTAACGCAAGACGTAATAATGATGGTGGAATTCGAGCAACCGGTCGTAAGACAATCAGACCACAGATGTACACGCTGGTTCGAAAACATGGGAAGACAACATCGGTTGATAAACGTTTCCGATCTTCACACTGCCCTGGCTGTGGAGCTCCTTACGAAGGCGGCAGTACAGGAAAATGCGATTACTGCGGGAGACCCCTGAACGATGGAAGTCAGACCTGGGTTCTGGAAGCAATACATCGTTTCTCTGCCTCAAGAATCACAACAAAGGCAGTATCTGACATTCGGAGAACTGCTCTGGTTTCACCTGAAATTCTTCTTTCATCCATGGTATCAGCCATGTACGCTGATGGTGAAGTAGATGCTAAGGAAATGGAAGCTCTCACAACTTTCGCGAAGGCAAGAAATATCCCGGAAGAGAAAGTATCCAGGATAATCCAGACTGTTTCATCCGGACAGGACACACTCCCTGTTCCACAGAATCAGAGGGAAGCAAGAGAAATTCTCGGGATGATGGCAAGGGTAGTTCTTGCGGACGGAAGGCTCTCAAGCGCTGAGAAGAACCTTCTTCAGAAATTTGGTGAATCACAGGGATTGGTCTGGGCTGATGTCAAACTCATAATATCCCAGCAGAAAGCCAGGCTATATTCGGAGGCCAAGCAGATTATAAAAGAAGCAAAATAACAGGGATGTGATTGCATTCCATTTTAAAGATATTCGATGCATATAGTATCCTGTACTGGTTGATTCAGCATCATCTTAGCACTCTGTATATCCTCGTATTTTACCAGGTTCAGCAAACCCTGGAATTTGTTATTAGGAAAATTATCAAGGTTGACAATACTGCAATCCTATTGTACATTACGTGTACAGTTCGTTGAATGTACTTTGTATGTAGAGGAGAAGACGGAGGAAAAAGATTTTGGATAACGAACAGCTCAATAGAATTGAAGAATTGCTGACAATAATTCCAACACGAATGTGTCGAAATATGGAGCATAGATTTGTAAATGTCATATTAAAAGACGTTTTAGACGGATTGGCAAAACATCATTTTATGATATTGAAAATGCTTCAGAAAAACGAGAAGCTTTATGTAACAGAAATCGTTCACAGTCTTGGAATAACAAAATCGCAAATGACAGTATCAGTAGATAAATTATTGAAACTTGGACTTGTTGAAAGGCAGGCAGACACAATAGATAGAAGAAGAATTTATGTATCACTGACTGGAGACGGTCTACGGATTACAGAAATAATAACCAAAAAAATAAAAGATGTTTTTCGTGAAGACATTAAAGTGCTGTCACAAAACGAATTGAATTATCTTGAAAAAGGATTAGGAGTATTAATTAAATTCTGTTCGTTAAGCGAACAATAAGGTATGGAGTAAATTATTATGGCAAGAAAATTTGATAAAAGAATACATGACTTAAAAACGCAGAATGAGGATATGCGAAAATTGTTTGCTCATTCAAATGCTTTTGTAGAAACAATACTGAATCCTGCAATCAGCAAAGCGTTTGCTGAGAGTGTGAGTCTTGCCGTTATACAAGTAAACGGATGCAAACTTTGCAGCTACACTCATGCTAAAAATGCTTTGAAAGCCGGAATGACGGAAGATGAAGTTGAGTTGCTATTATCCGGTGGTTTTGATAACGCACCCAAAGAACAATTGGAAGCCTTGCTTTTTGCACAACATTATGCTGAAACAAAAGGAAATCCTGATCCTGAAACAAGACAAAAACTATTAGAAATCTATGGAGAAGAAAAAACAAAAGACATTCTCTCTCACATTCTAATAATGATGCTTTCTAATCTTCATGGTAATACAATGGAAGCATTCAAACTTCGCCTGACAGGCAAAGGTGTTGAAGAGAGCAGTTTTTGGCAGGAATTTGCTGTTATTATTAATTTCTTCAAAATTATGCCGGTAATTCTTTTAAAAATGTTGCGATACAAGCTTTTTAAAATAGAAATAGACAGAAATGATACGACATCCTACCAAAAGGCAAGTTGACCGGGGATGTACTGAAAGGGAAGCTTGAAAATCAGTTCACTCCACCCGGTGGCAAAGCGCGCATATTGTCTCGAGGGAGGTTATCCACGTACATGAATCCATCAGGCACCTCGCCGGTCATCTCGTAGACGATGGTGAAGCCCGAGCGAGTTCTGTAAACCTCTTCAAGAAAATCCGGGGGATCGATGATTTCCCATTCACGACCGTCAGGCGTTCTTCTCCACCTGTGTGACAGCCTTGGTCTTAAATGGCTGATATCCCTGTCTATAACGATATATCGCACACCATGTTCTTCGATACAGGGCCATAGAAGCATCTCATAATCATTTGGCATCGTCAGCGTAGGACGCCTGTAAGTCCATATGAGCATTTCCACAGTGGGATATGTCACCACCCAGTCATCTTCTGAGCTGTTTTCAATTATCCATTCTGCGACTTCTTCAGCTTCGGTTGCTTTCTCTGATGAATCCGCAATCAATAAGGTCCCAAGGGGATAGACAAATGGAACAATAAGAAGAATACCTGCCACAGCTGCAGTTCGTTTCCCGGTTATCTGAAGCAGTCTGCCCAGTCCCGCACATCCCAGAGCAATTACAATTACATTCAGAAATGAAAGATACCTTCCGCTGTGCTCATGCAGCACAAGAACAGCCATGATCGGAAGAGATGCTATCAGAGGGAGCAGCATCTTTCTTCGAAGATTCAGATTTTTCAAAGCAAGCAATGCAAGAATTGCGAAGCCGATAAGGGGTGGCTGCGCGAATATTTCACCCCTGTGCAATGTACCCGTTGTTATCGGTTCAAATATTCTCAGAAATCCTTTTGCGGTATACATCATAACTGCAGCAGGTCCTTGATATCTGATCATATCCGTTGGACCTGACGCGCTTTCACGAACTTCCCAGGCAGCCCAATGATTCTCGTTGAGAAGAAACAGTCTATTCTGTGAGTATGTCATAGACCCGAACTTCTCCGAGTTCCGTACAAACCAGGGCATGCAGGTAAGCAGGAATACAAGCAGGAATAGCAGAACCTTCAGGAACTTACGACTGCCGCCCCTGATAAACACCCAGA
>JAUWJE010000280.1 GCA_030607835.1 Candidatus Fermentibacterota bacterium
CTTGGAATCTTCAACGCTCTTTCAATTGCCATGTCGGTTCCGGAGGAATCTGTCGCGTTGACGCTTGGATTGCAGGATCTTTCGGCGGAGATGGGTGTTACACCAACGGTTGAGGGAACAGAAAGCTTCACTGCACGGAGTTTGATTGTCCTCGCTGCGAGAGCTGCCGGACTTCAGCCGATAGACACTGTTTACGCCGATGTGAAGAACGAAGAAGGGCTTCGAGAATCGATCAGACGCGCAAAGACCCTTGGTTTTGTCGGTAAAGGATGCATTCATCCCCTTCAGGTTCCGATAATCAATGATGGTTTCCTTCCTGAGCCTGGTACTGTAAGCAGGGCAAAGAAGATAGTAGTCGCCATGGAAAGAGCGGAAAAGGAGGGTCTCGGAGCCGTAGTTCTCGGTTCGAAGATGATAGATCCTCCAGTGGCGAAACAGGCACAGGTTGTGGTTGATAATGCCATCAGTTTAGGTATGATTTCTATGAACTGGCGTGAAGAGGAGGAAGATTAATGAAATGCCCCAGATGCGATACGGAGCTGGAAGCAACGGAATTTGCCGATGTAAGAATTGAGACCTGCCCCAGATGCGGTGGAAGCTGGTTCGACAGAGATGAACTGAGACAGGCAAGAAATATAGCTGATCCTGACCTTGCATGGATGGAATTCAATCTCTGGAAGGAACCCAATGGTTTCCACGTGAAGAAGGACTCCGCTGCATGTCCTTCGTGTGGAGAAAAGATGGCTTTAATCTGCTACACAGATACAAAGGTTGAACTGGATTACTGCAGGGAGTGCGGAGGAATCTGGCTGGATCAAGGGGAATTCAACGCGATTATCAACTCTCTTGAAGAAGATCTCGACAGCACTACCGCTTCCGAATTTCTGAAAATAAGCATCAAGGAAATGCAGGAGCTTATTGAGACAAGTGACAACTTCGGGAAAGAGTGGAAGCACTTCAGGACGGTTCTTAAACTTCTCGAATACCGCGTTCTAGCCGAACACAGGCCAATCGCCGGAATAATCGAGAATTTCAGAAGTCCATTTGCGTAAGATATCCGTCCGGTTACATGAACTGATCTCTTTGCGCTTCTACTGAGCCTGCTTTCCCCTTGCATTGGCGAGGATGTCACCGACTATTGGAAGCAGAATAATAAGCAGCCATCCAAACAGGAATTCCTGGCTGCGAATACTAAAGCTTCCATATGGTACTGATCTATCCAGGATCTCACTGTAGATCATCCAGACGATGCCCATTGGAATGAGCCAGCGAATGCAGATGTTCCACCAGAGGCCTATGTTGAAGCTGGAGTTCTCATTGATGTATTTCCTCTGCTTATTCGCGCCGGTACCCCATCCGATAATCAGCACTTCACCAAGAACAACCAGAGTTAGACCGAAGCTGTTCATGAAGTGATCCGCGATATCAAGTATGTGAATCCCCATACCTGTCAGCATTGGCAGCCCAAGAAGGAACGCGGCTCCCCCCACGATAAGGTTGGCCTTCCTGTGCGATGTATTCCATTTATCCCTAACTGAGGATGTGGCTGCCTCCAGAAGGCTGAAAGCGGAATCAACAGCCAGGGTCAGAAGCATTATGAAAAAGAGAACACCGAAAATTCTGGCAGCAGGCAGAGTACTGATGATATGCGGGTATGCCACAAACGCCAGCCCGGGACCACTTTCTACCACCTGGGAAACCGGCACACCAAGATTTGATGCATGATGTCCGAGCGCAGAAAAAACAGCCATTCCACCGAAGAACGCTGTCAGAGCATCAGCAATACCTATAATCATGGCATTGGCTGCTATGTTTGTTTTTTCGGGGAGAAAACTGCCGTACGCGATCATTATCGCGAAGCCTACGCTCAGGCTGAAAAACACCTGAGAAATTGCCGCCAGCCAGATGTCAGCACACAGCAGATTCGACCACACAGGAGTCAGATAGTATTTAAGACCTACTCCCGCTCCTGGCAACGTGACACCTCTTATCACGAAAAGGACAAGCAGCCCCCACGGAATCAGAACGGTAAAAAAGACGACCTTGCTGACCGGTTTCGTACCTCTCCAGACTGAATCGACAATCCAGATCCAGGCCAGCGTGAATCCTATGAAGAGAGGCCATTTGAATTCACCGAGATCCCACGGTTCAGATGTGACGCCCAGAAATTCATTGAAGAAGAAGTCTCCTGGAGAACCCATGAATTTATTCGCTTCAGCCACACTGTTGAAACCGTATAAATTCCCCTCGAATGCAACCAGAATTGTTCCGACCTCCCGAGAACCGACCGGTTCGGGAAAGATGATGTCGGATTCACCGCTGACAGGTGACACGAATGACTGTCCAATAAGGGAAACGGGGATGTCCGTCATCACCTCCATATCCTCAAGATCGGTGCCGGTTATGGCATACTGTGTTTCAGCGTATTTCCCCGGCTCCTGTACCCACCCGAGAGTAGCCGCTTCGTAGGTGTAGTTCACGCTCCAGGCCATAATGATAGCGTAGAAAGTGACAATGATGAATCCTACACCGACCGCGAACCATCCGAACCACTCAAGTC
>JAUWJE010000166.1 GCA_030607835.1 Candidatus Fermentibacterota bacterium
AATCTAGTATGCGAACAGATATACGAACAGAATTGTTGCGGGAGGTGTGTACATGAACTGCCGATGCTGTGGGCACGACAACAACGGACGAGACACCGGCAAGTGCGAAAACTGTGGTTTTGAGCTTTCAACGCAGAATGACCCCATCTTCGATAAGAGAACTTCTCTACAACATAAACTTGATAAGCCTGCCGATTTCAAAGAACGGTCAAAATTCACAGTGCCTCCACCCAGAGGGCATATTCCAACAGTTGGTGCTCTGATCGCGATTGCAGGGCTGGTCGCGGCATTTGTTATCACTCAAATCTTCAGCAGATCTGAATTTACACCCGAGCTTTCTCGAAGAAGTCAATATGAGGAGATAATTGTAGAGAATCCAATTGATTCCGTTGCCACACTCATTGGTTCTGATATTGTCTACGTTCTCAATGATAGTGCATCAAGGGCATTACCAAGAACAAATGTGGATATGACCTTGATTCCGGAAGGATCGACTGTGTCCTTTCTTGGAAGCAGGATTGTACCTCTGCGTCCGGCAGCAAATTACGTTTTGCAGAAGATCAGCCTGAGGGAAATCAAACCCCTTAGGATTGATAGACTATGCGTCTGGACTGACAGCACTGAAACTGATTTCTTCTCAGCACCCCTTATCAGACTGGATCAAACCATTGTTGATAGCCTTCCAGGAGCCGTAATTATTAAATACTATTTTACACCTGAGATGATCAGAGGGAGCGTAGATGAATTCAATATACGCTACGACAAGGCTATCACCACAGATGCTTTCACTGACAGTCAGCTCAGCGATGTAGTATTCACTGTTGCCAGAAGACTGCAGGGGAAAGACTACGGTGAAAGACAGGTTCAGGTTGCCGCCATGTTCGATTACGATGCTTACAATCTTGGAGATGCGGTACATCTCATGAACCGGATAGCACCTTTTGTGATTGACAGTCTTGGATACAGTGGATTTTCGGTAAGCGTATTTTCACTTACTGATTAATCTTCTACCTGATCAGCACAAGTTTAGCTGAGGAAACCGATTGACCCGACAGGTATACAGCAATGTATATACCCGACGGAATGTTCTTATCAGTCGGCCAGTAACATATCCTGTAAGAACTTCCTGCGGAGACAGACTGACTGAATATCAGTCTTCCGGATGTATCATAGATGAGAAAAGTACCCCCTGCAGAAGATGATGGCAAATTCATAACGAACATTGATGAAGGATTTCCGGTCAGAAGGGATAACCGGCTTAACTCAGGATTTCCGGAATTATCCTCAATTCCGATATCTGAACTGAAACGTATCGCATCTGCTACGATCTTCTGCTCTGCAGTGCCGGTGAAATCACCGATTATCACTGATAAACCCTCTGAAGCGTTCCAGGGTTCTCCCAGAGTGACCCATTCATCTGCATATGAAGACTGCTGGATTGTCAGTGTATCCTCTATTCCATCATGAAGGATTCTATAGTTTACTTCAGCTGTTCCACCTTCCGGCAACCAGGTCTCAAGCATATATGACAGATTACTGTCTGGAAGTTCAAAAGTCCATTCAGCCCAGTTGATATCCGGACCTGATGAGATGGAATTTGTGTAGAAGTATCCGTAGAATTGTCCACCTTCCGTAACATTTCGCCAGTTCTGTTCCGGACCATGTACGATGAACCGGCTCTCCAGATTATCTGTGATGTTGTCCGCCCAGATTTCGCCGCAGAAGGATTCCTCAATGCAGCTCCATAACTCAGTGCGGGATCCATCGTATCCAAGTGCCCATATTCCAACTCCCTGAAGATTGGCTTCCCTGATCATATCGTACTTCAGTGAAAGGCTTTCCTCATCATCATACCATCCCTGATTCCATGTGCCGTTGTAGAAAGCGTACCAGGGAGTGAGTGATTCGTCGTCCCAGAGCCTTCCGTATGTTTCAGCCCTGTTCACAAGTGTAGTATAGAAGAGCGTATAGCAACTGCCGATGACTGTTGAATGAGCAGAACTTCCTTCTGTTTCCCACTGGTGTCCGTAGTAGGGAAGACCCACTACAATCCTGTCATGATGTTCGGTCGCGTACTTCGCATAATCTCCCATGCACCAGATCATGTTGCTGGGTGATTCGGATGTGGACCCCCATCCGGTCAAGGGACAGCAGGGACCGGCAACGGATGACCATGATCCATGAAACGGGTAACACATCATGAAAAGGGCGTCGCAGATCTCTGCAAGCTCCGAATAATCGAAAGCACCTGCCCAGTCTACCGGAGGTGTACAGATCGAGAGGTGGCTACCGGGGGCGTAGGTTTCAAGTTCAGCACTGAGATCGGACATGAACGAGGTGAGGTTATCTTTATCACTGGAGCTGACATTCTCGAAATCGATCGATACACCCTCAACAGGATAATTAACAACAAGGTCAACAATCGTATTAATGGCTGCATCTCTGTTTGTTGTAAGAATTTGATGAATACTATAGGAGGAGAAGTTCACTACTGTAACAACAGCTGTTCCACCGGCTGCATTCGTACCTTCAATTGCATCGGAGAATATTGTGGGAAACCCGTTCCAGTCTGTAATTGTTCCGGAGCTTCCCATATCCACGCAGAAGCAGGCAAGTATACTGATCAGATCGTACCTGAGCCATGTATCTTCCCCCCAGTATGGGAGAAAACCATACACGGTCTTATTCAGCGTTTTTCCTCCGTCTTCACCTGAGACATTGAGGGAAATGGATCCTCGGTGTTCATTGTGATCCATCTGATGCTGAGAAGGTAGTTCGATTCCGAGCAGTTCACCTGACCCCGGCCCCGACACTAGAAGTGATAACGCTGCAACCTGCCACATAATATCCTCCGAGAATTATAACCCTCACTATTCAACAAATATCCACTGACTTATCCGCAGTCAACCATTAACCCGCAATTTGTCGCATTCAGAATCTCTCTTATCCGGGCTCTTGACCGTCTAAACAAAAATATGCAGTCTTTATTCCCGATTATCTGAAAGGCATTGAAGTGACAGACAGGGAAAAAGTAGAAAAACTCGCGCATATAATTGAATTCAGAACTGTTTCCGGAAAACCTGGCTCCTTCGAGATGGCTCCGTTCGTGCAACTTCAGGATTATCTGCGGAAAGCCTTTCCGGCAGTGCATAAGAATTGTAAGAGAGAGATTGTCAGTGAGGGTAGCCTGCTCTACACGCTACCTGGATCAGATCCCTCTCTGAAGCCGATCATGCTCACAGCTCATCTTGATGTTGTTCCAGCAGAGGATGGAGAGCAATGGCCTCACCATCCTTTCAAAGGTACAATTGTCAATGGACGGGGCTGGGGCAGAGGTTCTGTGGATTACAAAATAGGTGTTGCGGGAATGCTTCAGGCCTGTGAAGATATTTTGAATGAAGGATTCCTGCCTGCCAGGTCAATTCTTCTGGCCTTCGGTCATGATGAGGAAACAGGTGGGATGAACGGAGCGGCTGAAATAGTAAGACTGCTCCGCAAAAGAGATACTCAGCTCAGTTCTGTTCTTGATGAGGGAGGATACATATACACTCTGCCCTGGCTCCGGGAGGATGTGGCTGTTATCGGTATTGCCGAGAAGGGATACCTTACACTGAGATTAATTGCCAGGGGTGAACAGGGGCATGCATCTGTGCCAGGTATACGTACTGCTGTCGGGGCTCTTGGAGAATGTCTTTCACTTCTGGAGAAACACCAGATACCCGCAAGACTAAGTGAACCTGTGGATAGAATGTTCCAGGCGACCAAACATCTTTTTAACGATTCGCTTACGGAATTTGCAGCGCTTTCCCTCGCGGACAAGACAAGAATCATTGAGAAGTGGTCTTTAGGTAACGCTTTTATCAGAACAACAACGGCACCTACAATGCTTCAGGGAAGCAGCAGGGAGAATGTTCTGCCTGCAGAGGCTATTGCTCTTGTTAATTTCAGACCGGTTCCAGGAGATAATTCAAATGATATCGTGGAGCATGTGAAAGCAATTGCTTTCCCTCTCGGTATTGAGGTTGATTTCGAGGACACCGGACACATATTCGAGCCTTCCTCCGAAGATTCAATGGAAACTGATGATTATCGGTCAATATGCGAAGCTGTTGAGGAAATCTGGCCTGGGTTAACAGTTGTACCCGGCATATTTCCAGCTGCCACGGATTCAAGACATTATGGGCGGATTGCGGATAATGTCTACAGGTTTGTCCCTGCTCACCTTGGGGAGAGTGGTTTGAGTGTTCTGCACTCCGAGGGGGAATCAGTTTCTGTTGAAGACTACCTTGATGCAGTTGAATTCTATACCTTATACATCAGAAAGATGTGTGGAGGAAAATGAATGTTTTCGGATAATCAGAATCGATTGCAGAAAACAATAAGTACAACTTCTGTGGGTCTTCTTCTCAATGTTATTCTGTCAGGCGGAAAAATTGCTGGCGGGATAATTGGTTTCAGTCACGCGTTGATTGCGGATGGTGTGCATAGTCTGGCTGATTGTTTTACAGATGTAGTAATCCTTGTCGGAGCACATTTCTGGACAAAACCTTCCGATGAAACTCATCCGCATGGACATGCCAGGATTGAAACAATGATTTCAGGATTTGTCGGTTTGGTTATGTTACTGACAGGCATGTTTATTGCCTGGAAATCTTTCAGGTCAATCATGATCCCTGCTACAAGTCCCCCCGGCTGGATTGCTTTTATAATCGCGATAATCTCCATTGCTTCAAAGGAAGTGCTCGCCAGGTGGACCCTTAAAATGAGCAAGGCTCTCAGATCCCCTGCTCTTGCCGCGAATGCTTGGCATCAGCGCTCTGATGTCCTTAGTTCCATACCGGTTGCAGTAGTTGTTCTTGCAGCAAGAATTGAACCAGCGCTGATTTTCCTTGATGGAGTTGGGGGAGCCGTCGTTTCCATATTTATCTTCAAACTTGGTTTGGATATCCTGCGCCCTGTTCTCTGGCAGCTCAGCGATTCCGCAGCTCCGCCTGAAATC
>JAUWJE010000045.1 GCA_030607835.1 Candidatus Fermentibacterota bacterium
ATGATATATGCAGCGACGACAATACTGAGAATTGTACAGGCTCAATCGATCTCTGAAAACATTCGTGGAGGGTTTGGAATTGCTTTTGTCGGCATGCTTACTGTCTTTATCGGCCTTGTCTGCCTGTCCTTTTTTCTTCCTGCTCTGGAGAAATGGGTTGAAAATGGTTTTGGCTTAAGAAAAAAGACAGAAAGGTCAGAAAATTCCGGAGGAGAAGCTATCCGACGCCTGTCTGCTCATGAAATTACCGCGGTATCCGCGGCAATTCATGCTCACTTCTGTTTCCTTGATCAGATTGAGAATATGAAACTTACTTGGGAAACTCACGAGAAGCCCTACTCTCCCTGGAGATTAGCCGGCAAAGCAGAACAGCTCCAGAAAACCGGATCGGTGTGGAACAGGAGCCGAGAAGATGCGTGAATACAAGATAACAATTGACGGAACAACCTATTCAGTGGACATCGGCAGAATTGTCGATGACAAGGTTGATGTTGTTCTTGATGGAAAAACTTATCAGGTCAGCGTAGAAACCCCGATGCGAAGAGTATCCAAAACACCTGTCATTAAGAGAAAACATGAAATCATGAATGTCGCTGAAGTTCCGGACAGAACCTCAGCACCCGGATCAGTTCTGCCGGGGGGAGATGTTCTTGCACCGCTTCCTGGATTGATACTGAAACTTCTTGTCAAAGAAGAAGATAAAGTTTCCGCAGGGCAGCCCGTTGCCATCATGGAAGCCATGAAAATGGAGAATGAGATAGAGTCTCCCATAACAGGAACCGTTCAGGAAATAGTTGTTTCTGAAGGGGATACTATTCTGGAAAACGCCATTATCATGAAAATCGGGAGCTGACGAATGCCCTTTTCTTCAAGGCTTGTCATGTGGATTACAGGTTGTCTTCAGGGTGACGGTCAGCGACTTGATCTGCTTTCATATCTCGATGATACGGGTTTCGGAAGAGCGGAGATCGGGAATATAGTAATGATCGCCATAGGCCTTTTGATGATTTATCTTGCCATCAAGAAGGACTACGAGCCGCTGCTGCTGGTTCCCATTGGATTCGGAATCATCGCGGGTAACATTCCCTACAATCCTGAACTTATGCCGATCGGTTACCAGGATGTTCTTGGAGGCCAGCACTCGGTGTTCAGTCTTTTCTATCTGGGCGTGAAAAGCGGTCTCTTTCCACCATTGATCTTTCTTGGAATAGGTGCGATGACTGATTTCAGTGCCCTTCTCTCCAATCCTAAACTGCTCCTTCTTGGAGCGGCTGCACAGATAGGAATATTCATCACACTGATTGGGTCTCTTCTGCTGGGCTTTAATCTGCAGGAAGCCGCATCGATCGGAATTATTGGAGGCGCAGACGGTCCAACCGCGATTTTCGTCGCGAGCCAGATGTCACCCACTTTACTCGGGGCAATAGCGATTGCCGCATATTCCTATATGGGGCTGGTGCCTGTAATACAACCCCCAATAATGCGCCTTCTGACAACTGATGAAGAACGCAGGCGCAAAATGAAGCCTGTGCGACATGTTTCAAAAACGGAGAAGATACTTTTCCCGATCATAGCTTTCCTGATAACTTCCTTTATCGCGCCGGGTGCCATCGCTCTGCTTGGAATGCTGTTCTTCGGGAATCTGTTAAAAGAGAGCGGAGTCACAGACAGGCTTGCGAGAAGCGCTCAGGGTTCACTTAACAACATTGTAGTCATTCTGCTTGGGTTTGCCGTCGGCACCAGCACACAGGCGATGTACTTCCTTACCTTCGATTCTCTTAAGATATTTGTACTCGGAGCCATCAGTTTCGCGATTGCGACTGCAGGAGGGGTGCTCTTTGCGAAGTTCATGAATCTTTTCCTGAAGGGTGACAATAAGATCAACCCCCTTATAGGTGCGGCGGGAGTGTCCGCGGTTCCGGATTCCGCAAGGGTTGTCGAAATAGAGGGTCGGAAGTATGACCCAAAGAACCATCTTCTGATGCACGCAATGGCACCTAACGTTGCTGGAGTTATTGGAAGCGCGATAGCAGCCGGTGTGCTTCTCAGTATTGTGCCGCATTAAGAGAGGAATAAATATGCCAGGACCTCGCAGATACGATTACCTTGTAACAGGTGGAGCAGGATTCATAGGCTCACATCTTTGTGAATTCCTGTTGTCGAAGGGAAACAGTGTTCTGGTTCTGGACGATCTGTCAACGGGAAGCCTCTCAAATCTTGATGGATGTTCAGAAAACCCGTCATTCAGATTCATTGTAGGATCCGTTCTTGAAGAATCACTTACTCGCGGACTGGTACACCAGTGCAGTAAGGTCATACATCTGGCGGCTGCTGTTGGCGTGGAAAACATTATACAACGACCGGTTGAAACGATTGAGACGAATGTAAGGGGGACAGAAAATATTTTATTGGCTGCAAGTGGAGACGGTACGCCAGTCTTCATCGCGTCAACTTCCGAAGTATACGGAAAGAGTGAAAATGTGCCATTTCGTGAAGATGGTGACATAGTCCTCGGCGCAACCAGCAGAAGCAGGTGGAGTTACGCCTGTTCAAAAGCGATAGACGAATTCCTCGCTCTGGCCTACTGGAAGGACAAGGGGCTTCCCATAATCATCGGAAGACTTTTCAATACGGTCGGTCCCCGTCAGTCCGGAAGGTACGGAATGGTGCTTCCGAGGTTCATTGAGCAAGCTCTTTCCCGGAAGCCGATTACAGTTTTCGGCGATGGAGAACAGACGAGAAGCTTCAGCCTGGTTTACGAAGTTGTCGATGCAATATTCGCGCTTGTGGAAAATCCTGAGGCTATCGGCAGAGTAGTTAATATCGGTTCAACACAGGAGATCTCAATTGGTGATCTTGCGAAAAAAGTAAGAGAAATAACCGATTCTAATTCGGAGATCCGGTTTATCTCATACGAAGAAGCATATCCTGATGACTTCGAGGATATGAGGCGAAGGGCACCGGATGTTTCCCTTCTGCAGTCTTTAACCGGATCCTTCCCGAAGGCCGACATAGAAGCAATCATCAGAAATATCCTTAAAAAATAGTGACAGGCACTATTTATCTGAAACAAAGCGATATGTATTTAAAAATTACCGGCAGCTCAAACAATCGATTGAAAATATCAAGAAGTCTGCACTCCAGATCATACATAATGAAACATGAAGCTTTTCTTATGGAAGGTTCAAGGTTCGTTACCGATTATCTCAAGAATAACGAACCGAAATGGATCATCCTCTCAGCAGAAGCCACTCCTGCCTCCAGAGCTGTCGCAAATAATGCATCTGAAGCAGGTTTTGATGTTCTGGAAATCACAGCGAAACTCTTTTCGGAAATATCAGACACAACTCACTCCCAGGGAATTATCGCTGTCTGCAAATTACCTGAGATTAAAGAGAGCGAATTTAAACCGGAAGGTACTTTTCTTCTGCTGGACAGGATATCCGATCCTGGGAATACAGGTACAATTATTCGATCAGCTGCTGCATTCGGCTGCAGCAGTGTGATATTGGGCGAAGGCTGCTGTTTTCCCTTCTTGCCAAAAGTCAATCGCGCATCGGCTGGATCCAATGTGAAAGTACCACTTCTTTATGACATCGATCTTCCGTCATTCATGCTGCAGAACTCCGATAACTGCACGTTTATAGGAGCTGACGCTTCCGGAGGCCCTATAGAGCAAATCAAAGCCTCAACTGGAAGCACTGGCATAGTAATCGGCTCGGAAGCTCACGGAATCTCGGAAAAAGTTCGTGATCGTCTGGACGCCACTGTCAGCATACCAATGAAAGAAGGAGTTGAGTCCCTCAACGCAGCTGTATCTGCTTCTATCCTGCTATATGTTGCAGGGAGTCAAAACTGATATTTAACTGATTACATGTCGCTTTTATTAGTGGGTGGCACTCTATGATCTATGATGTGAAGCAAAGGGTAAAATTCCGGATCTTTCGGGGTCGCCATGATCCCGCCTGGTGATATATCGAATCTCCAGTTGTAAGCATCTTCTCTGTCAGGCAGACCAGCAGTATACAGAAGATTACCTGCTGTATCGAAAATATCGAACGTTGGCGAAAGCTCCGCTCCCCTCTGCACCCATAAATTGTTCAGACCGTCAACTCCCATACACCGTATCATAGGGCGGTTCGGCAGCGGTTCCCAAACCATTGTCATATTAGTTCCCTGACTGTAAGTCAGCTCGACAAGCAGCTTCTCTTCCTCGATTTCCTGAGGAGATTTCGGGACTTCAGCATATGGAAGGTATAGAGTATCTGCAATCGAGCCATCAAATCGATAGCAGTAGATAACAGGCATATCGGTGGGGGAGGGCGCCACGTAGACTCTATCCTCTCCGGCGGCGACTGTTGCTGAAAAGAGATCCATCTTCATAACATTATTGGGAATGTCATTCGGATTGAGCAGATACTCCTGCTGAAAATAGACTGTTTCAATAGTATCGGGGGTGGTTCCATTCCATAGAGCAATACTCTTAATCACATGCAGCTCTCCGGTTTCAAGAAAGTCCAGCTCGCTCCGGATTCCAACAATATTTTCAGTACCCACAGAAATCATGCTCATTGGAACACTGCCCCCGAGATGAATTGAACTAATGAAATTTCCTTCGGAATCGTATCTATACCAGAAGGGTTGATCCTTTACGCAGATGGTGCCGTTTCCAAGAATTTCAAACAAAGCTGGAATCTGCATTTCACCGGGACCGGAACCCGGTCCACCGATTCGCTTGATGAATTCACCCGCCTGGGAATAGACAAATATGCAGCAATTAAGATTGTCCAGAACCAGGATTCTTCCATCCGGCGCATGATCGAAGTCGCTTATGGAGCCGAAAACGTAGTTGCTGTCACCCGTTTCGATTCCTATGGAACTCGCAATATACAGAGTATCAATGGACACATTACGGGAATCCCGATCATCACATTCATCACCGCAGGAAAGGCAGAGGAAAATCGATATCATCATTAAACCTGCATACTTACGAAAATTCATATCTTCCCCAATCCAATGTTATTCTGATTCTATTAGAAGCGCGGTTCATCTATTAATAATTTGTGGTATATCTGCAGTAAACACCTTTTAACAAAACTGAAACGACTGGTTAGCATCTTACCGGATGAACCTGCATCCGGACTATTGCCCCATTCTAGTTGCGTGGTTGTCGTGGTAGATGTATTGTCGCTTCAGGCAGGACTATAGTTATCATCAGGGATGATATCCGGGAGTACAGGTCGAAAATTAACGAGAGGCCAAAGGCGGCACTCACTCATCTTGTCAGGAAATTGATCGATTACATCGAGTCAGCAGAGTACGTCGAACTGGCACGGGTGTTGAATGCAGATGTGCATTGATTGAGAGAATCTAATAAAATGCAGCCTAATGCTTCTTCTTACCAGAGGATTTTGTCCGGGTCGAGTATGTGTGTATCGGGGACTCGGAAGAATCATCATTATGGCATGTGACAAGATGCCCGATCCGGAATTGAGCAATCGCTGTGTGATTCACCCAGTATTTTTTCCAGTGGAAAGACTGTGGGGATGGGTGACTTTCGGGTTGACTGGGCTCCAGAGTGGGCAACAGCACAGAAGATACCCTGTTGATATCGAATGTAGTTGTGGGGGGCTTGGTGATCAGCGGTTGCTGGGCAAGAACAGAAAAGGCGAATATGAAGAGCAGCAGCAGAACAGGTTTCATTGGTGTTCCTCCAAGTGTTTAATAGAACGCCACTTCAAACGCTCACTAAATTAAACACCTTGAAAGTACATGTCAATGCTTGATCTATAAATGTCAGCTGGAAGAACATTCCTGAATTGTCAACTCAATTCCGTTGCTGGTTTACATTACTCTGAGAGCTGCAATCGCCTTCAATTCTGGAAACGGTTCAGACTTGCACAGAACGAAAAATATCAAAATGTATAGTTCTGCAACTTCGCTCAAGAAAGAAGGAGTTCTGCTTCCTGTGTCAATTCCTGCATCAATTCCCTGACGCTCAATATCTTGTCTACGCGATAAGCATTTTGACCGCACATCGGGAATCCTTCGTCAAGCTGTCCACGAGACGAGTTCAACAACGCAAGCGCAATGCAGTAGTTCGCAGTGTCCGCGTCGCATGTCAGCAAGCATTTGTAAAAACAGGCGAATTTCTGCTTCTCGCCCAGGCTCTTCCGGACGAATGGCGTCTTTATCACTCGAGCGGGGAGTCCTACGGGTGATCGAATTAAAGCTATATCGTCCTCGGTCGCGTCCAGATACGACTGCTTGTATGCGTCTGAGACATCGCACTCGTATGTGGCTACAAAACGTGTACCCATTTGAACTCCACTTGCGCCCATATTCAGGAATCTGGCAATGTCGGCCCCGGTGTAAATGCCACCCGCTGCTATGACAGGAATCGAACGCCCCGCCTGCTGCTCGTAGCGATCGGCGACAACAAGCGTCTCGCGAACCAGTGTTTCAAGATCGGGGGCAGTGCCATCCACCAGTTCTTCGAACTTGAAACCAAGGTGGCCGCCAGCCATCGGTCCTTCCACAACCAGAGCGTCCGGGAATCGCGAGTATCTTTTGAACCATGTTCTGCACACAATATCCGCTGCCCGCCCCGATGAAATGATAGGCACAAGTTTCATTTGAGAATCGCCAGCATATTCAGGCAAACGCAAAGGAAGCCCGGCACCGGAAAAGAGGACATCGACATCTTCCTCAACACACGTTTCCACCAAATCGCTGTAATTTGTGAGAGCGACCATAACGTTCACGCCCACGGGCAGTCCCTTCTGCTTCACTTCCCTGATCTCGGTTGCCAGGGCCTGTTTGGACCTCTCCTCGAAACGAATGGTCGAAGACATATCTTCACCCAGACCAACACTGGCAATGACACCGAGTCCGCCCATAAGAGAAACGGCGGATGCCAGTGATGCTTTTGAGACGGACACACCCATGCCGCCTTGAACAATAGGAATTTGAATTGTCAGATCACCGATTGTAAGGCTCGGTATTTTCATCTGCACCTTTCTTTCAGTAGTCATATATTGAGACACTCATGCCATTCACACATACATAATGTCATCAGAATGCCCTGCATGGCATATGTATCTGGTGGGAATCATTCTCTGCCGCACAATGGTCAGCGGCTGCTTTGTAATAACCGGCCAAAAATACTACAAACTGTGCCGTCCATACAAGTGTGCAAAGCAGAAAGTTAACTGTCAGGGACCGCGCATGACGCCAGGTTCACTGTCATAAACTTTCTTTCGTAATTAACGGTTCCCGCTATTACTGGCCGGTCAGATCTTGTATGGGAATAGCGATGGATTCCTTTTTATTAATCTGGTTCCCGGCAGTTGCTGCGGCTATCTGCTGCCCCATCATGCTGGACATTGGATAGACAATCACCATTGCACTCTCCTCCTTGGAGATGTCCAGCAGTGCCTGAATCTGCCTGAGATCCATGGAATTCGGCACTGATGCAAGCATTCTGGAAGCTTCCACAAGGGAAGCCGCCACAGCCTTCTCAGCCTCTGCCTGTATTTTCTTGGCCGTTGCAGACCTCTCGGCTCTTGCGATGACTGCAAGCTCCTCCACCAGCGACGTGGGAGTACCCACATCTGTTATCCGTACAGCTCGAACATTAACACCGAAATCCTTTGCAGCGGAGTCGATACCCCTCTTCAGATCTTCCGCTATCCTGTCCGTTTCGCTCAGAAGAGGTCTCAGGTCGTTACTTCCTATCGTGCTCTTCAGCGCTTCCATTGACGCCCATTCGGTTGTTTTCCAGTAGTTCTGAACATCGATGGCAGCCTTTTCAGGGTCTTCGATCTCCATTTCAACGGCAGCTGTAACATCAATGGGAATATTGTCCTTTGTGAGGGTTTTGGTGGCTTTCACTTCGTAGGTGGTTATTCGGATGTCAAGGATACGCGCAACGGAATAGATAAAAGGTGGTACCAGGAAGAATCCGGGACCCCTGGCTCCCACAGATTTTCCCAGTCGGAGAAGAACCATTCTCTGCCACTGGGGCAGGACATGGACCATCTTTGCGAAGATATTGGCAAACCAGAGGATAGCAATGGTCTTGAAAGCGATCCAGAGCACCGTGAGATCGAACTCGAATTTGACAACATCAAAATCGGGCCAGACCAGCAGCAGCCACAGAGGCGCGAATACTGTAAGACGAATCAGGGATCGCATGAAATTCTGCACAGGATTCCTTTTAAGCATGATAGACTCTCCATTTCATTTAGGAATATCTATCGTTTATACTTAAATATTCATGGATGCCGCAAGGATTTGTCCTGACCGATGAAAACCGCTATTTGCAGTTCAGAGCCATATTGATCACAATCGATCTGCTTTTCAAGGATTGTAACTTCAATCCTTCCTCCGGATCGTGCTAGAATACGGTCTTAATGCTTCCCCAGGTGCTCTGTTCCAGTGCGCTCGGAGACGTGAACTCGTAATCCATCTCGGCTATCACCCGGTTCGAGGGATACACGACATGACTCCAGTAAAAGGTATCGGAAACGGGGTTGTAGGTGATCCCGTAAGAGTCCGTGAAGTTGTAGACATACGCACTGCCTTCACCGATGTAGTTCAATGATGTGCCGTCGAACGAGTAGAAGTGGAAATAGAAGAGGTCGTAGTATGAAATGACAATCCCCAGATCATCTTCATAGGGGAAGAGTGACATGCCGCTTATCGCTCCGAGAAGCCATGAGGGCTGGAAGAGCGTGGAGGCGCCAGTCTCGTCGATCCTCCATAATCCGTATGCGTGATCGGCCTCCCAGATGTATCCACTCTCAGGGTCGAAGTCGAGCCCTCTGCCGAGGGTTTGAGCCGGATTTGCGAAGGCGACGGACCAACCTCGTGTGTCGGGGTTCCATCGGTATATGTCCGAGGATGACCAGCTGTTGGCGTACCAGATATAGTCCGGTGCTCCGGTCTGGCACATCCCGAAAGTGCCACTGCAGGGGGTGCTCATGGTCCAGATCTCAGTCCCTGTGATCGGAACGATTCCCCTGATCAAGCCGGACGTGTTGTCCATGACAGCAATGTAAGGATCGCTCTCCTGGTAATCCAGGCCCAGTATATGCTGTGCGCTGGGAACGCTGAAAGTGTCAATGATGGTGAGGATCACGTCATCACTTTTCAGGAAGACGCTCCCCTCGTTCGATGCCCCCGGGTTCCCATCTGTCACCCATCCAAATGATGTTGCTGCAAGCATTATCAGCAGAAGCGCATATTTTAGCATTTTACGGTTCCTTTCAGTCTGTGTACTCCCCTCGCTCTGAAGCAGTCGTAGACGTCTCTGCATACATGGCGGGTGAATCCTGATCTTATACCAATTCAATTTCCTGGATGCGGAAATATTAGACCGGTCGTCTAGCTATGTCAACTGCCAGCTTGCCCTCCGACTGTTTTTATAGAATACTAGCGGGAGAATTTCAACCTAACGAATGGAGAGAAAGATGAAGAATCTGGTATTAACAGTTGTTATAGTGTTTCTATGTGCTGCCTTAGTAAACGGTAGCGCAGGTGCAACTTTCAGAGAGATACTTCCAGACGGTACAATTGATATTGAATACGAGAGCACAAATTCAGATGAACTGAACACCTATGAAGAAGGTATGTGCATTCCTCTGGATAGCGATGATTCAGGGGTGATCTGGCATTATAGTGTAGCTTCAGGTCTTACACAGAAGATAGCCCCCATCGGATACGATGCCGGTTACGTGTTCAACGGAGGCTGGTTCGGAGGGGGGAAGATGTTCGAAGGTAAAACAGGAGACGGGGTTCCAATCTGGGAGACTGCTGATCCTGCTACCGGACCTAACGAATACGTGTCATCCCTGGGAACCGGTACAGCTGCATCTGAGAGTAATGATATCTTCTATTCAATTTTCAAGTATTCCATCTACAACGACAACGGAACTCCAGGCGACCCCGGAGATGACTGGCTGGTTTCGGACAACAACTGCGAAATAAGCTGCTATGACCATTCATCAGCCACCCCACTCTGGACCTATACCGGTACGGACATCATCGAGCCCGGTTCGGTGGATAACCCGGGCAGGTTCACATGTTCAGATGATGGAGCGATACTGGCAGTCGGCTGTCTTATAGATGGTCATTTAGCGCTGTTATTCTTCAGCAACAGCAGCAGTGTGCCGATTA
>JAUWJE010000260.1 GCA_030607835.1 Candidatus Fermentibacterota bacterium
AACAGACTGTTTGTGTACGATATAGATTTTTACCATGATGTTCAGCCCGGTGATAAGGTTTGGGTTCTTCTTGAAGAGACACGATATCCAGGGTCATCCGAGACGTCGTTTAACAGAATAGTGGCTGCAAAGTACAATTTCATCCTTGGCGGGATGACAGAGGCTCTTCCGTTTTTTCACCAGCCCGATACAATAGCACCTGGGGGAACCGCCGTAATTCTGGATCATTATCACCGTGATGGTGCTTCACTCAGGACGATGTTTCTGAAAATGCCTGTACCATTCGGCAGGATCAGCTCTGAATATTCGAGCGCCCGGATGCATCCTGTACTAGGATATACAAGAGCGCACAGGGGGATAGATTACGCATCCCCGATGGGAACAGAGATATACGCTGTGGGAGATGGCGTAATTACGACCCGTGGAGTTCTCGGCGGTTACGGTAACATGGTTCGTATTCGTCATGCCAATGGGTACGAAACAGGCTACGGGCATATGAACGGATTTGCGTCAAGCATGGCAATTGGATCCTATGTAAGGCAGGGTGACATAATCGGTTATGTTGGCAGTACAGGTCTTTCAACTGGTCCACATGTACATTTTGAAATGAAGAAAAACGGGTCATTCGTGAACCCGGCTGCAGAAATTCTTCCACCTGCAGATCCTCTTGTAGGAGAGGACCTTGACACATTCATGAAGCAGCTTCAAATACTCGAGAATACATGGTCCCTGATGGCTGGCGAAGGAATACCGTTACCTCAGCATGAACGCACATCCAGCGACAACACATCACTGTAATGAAAGATAACGAGCAGAATTCGGACGTATGGCTGATCGATGAGTTCTTCTGGGATTCCGTCTTCGCTGAAATGCTCTCGTCACTTGCATCGACTGATCTGACCAGAGTTGGTGGACTGGACTCATCAGCACGGTCTTTCGCCGCGGCAGCCGCTCACAGACTGGCTGGTCCGACCCTACTGATAACTCCTTCGGTGGCAGATTCAATGAGTATGAGAGATGATCTGAAGTCTATACTGGGAAATGTGCTGTATTTCCCAGCATATGAAACTCTTCCTTTTGAAGGAGAACCGGCGCATCCGGGAGTGATAGCGGACAGAATTGAGTGCATGGATGGATTACTCTCAGGGAATTCTTCGACAATAGTAGTTGCTCCCGCATCAGCCCTGGTTAAACGAATTCCATCTCCTGAGTGCTTTTCCTGCTTCAGGCTTTACAGAGGTATGCGTTTATCAATCGAAACCCTTGAGAACTGGCTCCTGTCCGCAGGTTATCTGAAAGAGGAAAGTGTATGGGAACAGGCAAGATGGGCCAGACGGGGTGGTTTAATTGATATCGGAACATTTGGAATGGATAATCCGATCAGGCTGGAGTTCTTTGGAGATGAGCTGGAATCAATTCGCACATTTGATCAGAGATCGCAGCGAAGCATAAGGAATCTCCAGGAATGCAGATTACTCCCCGCAAGGGAAGTCTTCCTGTCACCGGAACACTGGAATCTCGCTATCGAAGCGGTGCCTGACGAGCATCCCTTGAGTGAAAAACTCTGGACTTCAAATGGATTTCCAGGAATTGAGCATTACCTTCCGGTCTTTCTTGATCATCTATCCGGTATTATGGATTACATACCGGATGGCGGAACTCTGGTTCTCTCAGATCCTGAATCCATCATTGTTCATATGCGTGAATCTCTTGCTTTTCACAGGGATAATTTCATTTCGTCGAAGATTCCTTTTGAGTTTGAGAAACAGTTTTTTAAATCGGATGAAATTCTGGAGGAACTTGAGACTTTCAACAGAATTCTCAGGCTTGAACCGTTTCCACGCTCTGATGTTGATGTTTACTATAAAACTCTTCCTCAGGAGAATTTCATAGGCCATAGGAATGAAATGTTCAGGCAGTTTACAAAGTGGACTGCAGAAGGATGCAGAATTGCTGTTCTTTGCGATTCGGAAGCGGAGAAGGAAACCTTTGCTGAATTGCTTCCGGATAGCATTCCGGCTGATCTGAGTGTTCTATCGGTATCCGACGGATTTCATATGCCTGAAGCGGGACTCGTAATTCTCTCTGAGAGGCGGTTGCTTTCAGGAAGGAGAAGACCCGAAAGAATAAGAAAATTCAGAGGTGGAGAAGGACTTACGGATTCAGGGGATATTTCTCCCGGAGAACTGGTTGTACACAGACAGTATGGTATCGGCAGATTCACTGGCCTTGAACAGGTGGAGACATCGGGCATAATTCTGGACTGCCTGGCAATAGAATACCGTGACGGAGCCAGGCTTCTTGTCCCGATTAATGAAATAGGTTCAGTTCAGAAATACATGGCCCCTGACAGGATTAATCCCCGACTCGACAAGATCGGAGGAGCATCATGGATCAAAAGAGTCTCCGGCGCAAGGAAAAAGGCCAGTGATATCGCCGGAAGACTTGCAATGCTGTATACCCGCAGAAAAGCGATAAAAAGGGATCCCTTCGCCCCCCCTGGACATCATGTTGAGGCTCTTGAGAGAAGTTTTCCGTATGAGGAAACCCCTGATCAGAGGAAAGCAATTGAGAAAATAATGGGTGATTTCGAAAACGATTTCCCGCTGGACAGGCTTGTATGCGGTGATGTCGGTTACGGGAAAACTGAGGGGGCGATAAGAGCTGTGTTTCGAACTGTTGATTCCGGATTTCAGGCAGCTGTACTGGTCCCGACGACAGTTCTTGCAGAGCAGCATTACTTCACATTCAGAGACAGACTGGCTGAGTTTCCAGTAAGAGTTGAAATGCTCAGCAGATTTCGAACAAAACAGGAGCAGAAGAAGATTCTCGCTGATATCGCTGTGGGGGACATTGACATTATCATTGGAACGCATCGAATTCTTCAGAAAGATATGCGTTTTCACAAACTTGGATTACTGGTAACTGATGAAGAACATCGCTTTGGAGTCAAGCAGAAGGAGTTTTTCAGAGAGTTGAAGGTCGG
>JAUWJE010000134.1 GCA_030607835.1 Candidatus Fermentibacterota bacterium
AGGGTAGTAGTCACCATGGCTTACGAAGATACTGCCCCCCGCTACCGCGATTCCGTAGGGATACTCAGGTACATCCACAGCTTCACCAAGTGTCCAGTTCTCAGTTGATACGGCTACTATCTGGTCGGTGAGTAGCAGAGTCACCCAGATGTTGTCGTTGGCAGAAACCATGGCCCATGGATTGCTGCCCACTGGAAAGGAAACATCATGCAGTAGTGATCCCGATACGGACAGATCGACGACTTGGAGATCAGAGGAAAGGGAGCTCAGAACTGCAAGCTTGTCCGAACCCAGGTAGAGCAGATCATTTGGTACATCCCCAGTAATGTAGGCCGTCGATACAAGGGAGTCGCTGCCTGGAAAGTAGAGATCGATCGTATTCGCCAGACCGTTGAACCAGGCGACTACTTTACCGGAGGGTGTCAATCCCTCTTCAGGTTCCATGGGTGAATTACAGGATACAACAGCGAACAGTACAAGTGCAATACTGGTGAGAGTGAGGACATTGAGACGTTCTTTTCTCATCTTGTTTCCTTTCTTGTTTCCAGGACATGCATAAAATTGCATGTCCTATAAGAGTGCTGGCTGGGCAGATGGAGGCCAATAACAGAAAGACCTGTCTGAGTGACAGATTTAAGAAGCAGAAGAACCTTAAACAAAAAAACCTCCTACGGCCGGTAAAGCCGCGGAGGTACAGCCGGAACTTTTTCCCTTAAGCGGGGACTTAAGCTCCAGGCCGCGGTGCAATATCCTGACTTCCGGATCAATCCTTCCTCCGCCTTCCCACCTTTCGGCAGTGGCCAGTGGAGGTCAGTACCCGGTTACAGTGGCGCTACCGTGGCGGATTCTCACCGCCTTCCTGCACCCCGCGACCAATGATTATGAGCGACTATAATAAGGGACAGAACTGTTCGCAAGACAAAGGATCGAATCGCATATCAGGTCTTCCAGAAATCCTTTTCGAAGCTTTCTCCTGCTGCAATGGCAAGAGACTGACCGATGGAGTGATCCATATTGTTATACCAGAATGAACCACAGCGACCAAGCAGTTCCAGACCTTCAGGGAGTTCGAATTTTGAAAGTCGATTCCTGTATTCAAGATCGTAGAGCGGATATGTCGCTGGAATTCTCTGCCAGTCAAGAAAGATGATATCAGCCCGATTCAAAGCGCTGACCTTTTCGAGATCGGATAGCAGTTTATCCCTGCATGAGTCCGGATTCCTCCAGAGTTCACTGTCTATCGGTACGGTTATCTCAGCGATTAAGCTGTCACATCCGTCAGGTACAGTGTCCTGTCTGAAGTTGCGAGGAACGGTGAGCCTGCTGAAAATGACGTCTTCCTGACCGAAGTAACACCATTGGTATGTATTCTGTTGTCTTTTCGAGAGGGCGATATTGCATACAAGTGTGTTCATGAAGCGGAATCCTGATTCAGGATACAGAATAGATATTGGAGCTGACCAGAAGACCTTATCCGCTGGAATCACTTCTCCATTACTCAATTTAACACCCGTCACCCTGCCTTCAGAAGTTACTATCCCTGCAGCAGTTGAGCTGAAACGGACTTCTCCACCGTTTTCTCTGATCCTCGCGATTTGCATATCACAGAATGTCTGTATTCCTCCTGTGGAAGGATAGTAGAAAACAGTCGCAGCAGGTTTTGGCAGGAGCAAGCCTTTAAAAAGGGAGAGCAGATTGTCAGCCTTAACCTTTCGGTCAATTACGGCTCGGTTTACTCCCGCAGCTGCCCAGTCTACATGAAGGCTCTCAGAATCCATTCCGGTAAATTTTCTGGTATAACCGCTGAAAAAGAAATGGTAGAGGTTTCTCCCGTACTTTGCAATGATGAAGTCAGCGAAATTATGAATGCTGTCATCTTTTGATCGGCGGAAAAGATCGAGAAAGCTTCTGAAGAGTACCGGAAACGGCAGGCTGCGAACTGCGCCAAGAGTGAGGGGCCAGTATTTATATTTGCCCTCCATATAGACCCTGCTTGCCCTCTTTATGGCAATATGCTCATCGCCCAGGATATCGAGGAGGTATTCCTCTACAGTATGATCAGATGTATGAAAACGATGAGGACCAATATCAAAAAGAAAATCATCTTTCTTGAAGGTTCCCGCCAATCCTCCCGGAGTGCTATTCCGTTCTATAATAGTCACATGGTTGTTCTCACCAGCTGTAGTCAGGCGTTCAGCGAGTGTTAGACCGGCTATTCCTGCTCCAACTATGACGGTGCTCTTGCTCAATTTTTATCCTTTACAGGTGATTTCAAAGGAAAATTGCGTCTTTTTCTCTTCAGTGACAGGATCCAGAGCCATGGAATGGCAAAAATCATCAGAAATACAGCCATGAACATCCAGAGCAGATGTACACTGAAACCAAGTTCAATAATGTTTGCGCCAGAAGCAATATTACCTTCAATCCCAACCATGGCAAATCCTGCAGCCCATCCAGCCTCAAGCGTTCCCATATTGAACAAACCATGTAAAGGTAAAGCTACAATAAGATCCGTAACTCCGCTTGCGAAGAAGATTTTCCAATATGGAATTCCAGTGATTCCGAGGGATTCAAGCAACAGACAGAACATCATGAGTTTGCATATCCAGGCTACAAGTGAAACAGCGAATGCAGATGCTATCTTTCCCTTTCTTTCCTTTACGGAAGATGCCTCCAGAAGATCATCGAACCAGTGATGTCCTCCTCCCGGTACTAATTTCTGGAGGATCCATACTGCAGGCTTTCTGACAGCACGCAGCAGGGGAGCCATGAAGATAATCCCGAGGGATCCGATTAATACCAGAATGGGTGCTACAAAAGCCATTTCTCCAACACCGGCGGCAACCGCGGAACCGATAACAATTCCCATCGCGATGAGATCAAGCAGTTTCGCCAAAACTACTGTAGCCGTTCCATATCCAACTGGAACCTCGCCGAAGTGTCTGAGAAGTCCTACAAAGGCAATATCTGTAAGCCTTACAGGAAGAAGATGTCCCAGCCCTATATGGATCGAAGTAACAGGCATGGATAGAGAAAACGGGATTTTTCTGTTGAAACTGAGAATTGTCCATCTGAATGCTCTGAGTATTTGACTGAGAAGAAATAGAGCAAATGCTCCAAAAAACAATCCTGTATCAGCATCAGCAACTTTCCTGAAGATATTATTCACCGCTGCAGCGATACTACCGCTGGAAACAGAGTTACTGAGAAGCAGCCAGGAAAGGAATAATCCGAGGATGATTCCGAAGGCTGCACTTGCGAATTTTCTGCTGAATCTCAATAGTCTCCTGTTCGATTATATTTGTGAATAGGCACTATTATACTAAAAGGATAGGCTCAGTGAATAAGGAAGTGCTGGTTCAGATTAGCAATTTATCCAAATCTTATCGAAAAGTACAGGCACTTCGTGAATTCAGTCTCGAAGTGAAACCCGGTATGATTTTCTCCCTGCTCGGTCCAAATGGCGCCGGTAAGACCACAGTGATGAAAATCCTTCTTGGAATTGTTAAATCCGACTCTGGAACAGTTCATATTTCAAGTCTTCCGGTATCCTCGCCACTTTCCAGAAGAGGCGTCAGATATCTTCCTGAATATGTGACCTTCCCATCCTGGGCCACTCCCAAGGTGCTGCTGCGACAGTTAGAGCGTATCAGACATGAATCAAGCATGCAGGATTTCATTCTGCGATGTACAGAACTTGACTGTATTGATCTGATAAACAGACCGATGGGCAAAATGTCCAGAGGACAGAGGCAGCGGGTTGCCCTCTCTCTTGTTACGACAGGGCAGCCGGACCTTGTTCTTCTTGATGAACCTTCGACAGGACTTGATCCAGGTGGACGAGTACTGATTCGGAATCTGATCAAGAATCTAGCTTCAAATGGATCAACAATACTGATTAATTCTCACCTCCTGGGTGAAGTTGAACGCGTTTGCGATACAGCGGCATTCATCAATAAAGGACGTCTTATTGCGGAAGGCGCACTTGATTCTCTTTCAAGGCAGACAGGACTTGCCTTCGTTGAGACAGAACATACCGCTGAAATGCATATAGCTCTTGAGGATGCCGGTTACTCATGCCGGATTGAAGACAAAGGAGTGCTTGTGCAACTCACTGACCCATCCGCTTTCAGGGAATTCACCGAGGCCGTATTAACCACGGAAATATTCTTTTCAGCCCTCAAACTTAAGAGGGAAAATCTTGAGGATGTCTTTCTCAGAATTATGGAACACTCGAATCTGGAGGATGACATTGTTTCTTAACGGTATTGAGCAGCTTTTAAGAAGGAAAATAGTGCTGACTGCTGTAATTGCTACATTTGTTTTCCTTGGCTTTTACTGGTGGGGTGTTTCAGCTGCATCATCCATTGAATTCAGCCAGGGAAACGATATGGCTGATCCTGTTATGGGTATGCTCGGACCAGCTGATGCTGCTCTTGCTGCAATAATCACAGCCGGTCCTCTCGCTGCGACTCTGCTTACGGCGCTGATAATTGTGATTGGATCAACTATGCTTCCAGAGGAGATTGGACAGGGGCGAATGCCATTCTGGTTATCACTGCCCCAATCCAGGTTGAGAGTATATTTTTCTACAAGTCTTGCTCCTCTGGTCGTATCCTTCACTCTTTCAGTGATTCTATTTGCGGGAATATTTCTGATCACCAGGATATATTTTCCATTTTCCCCTCGCAGCATCCCAGTGGTACTGATTTCCATGCTCATCTGGCTTGGTGCAGTGTGGGCTTCCGTGACATTCCTCTCCCTCATTGTAAAGAAAGTGGCCTCAATGCTTATCACTTTCTTTCTGGCTGCTGTTGCTTCGATGTTCGGGGGTATTAACGAAATGATGCAGATGTTCCCTGGAGAAGCGCCGGATGCTCTTGTGACAGTAACCAGAGTTATCATGTTTATTTTCCCTGCTGACAGGGGTTACAGAGGGGTCATATACGGACTGATTCCAGGGGATGCTGTTATCACTGAGAATCTTGCGTTTTTTGGAGTAACTGCGAATGTCCCCCCTGCTCATCTTATTTACGCTGTATGCTGGAGTCTTGTATTACTGGGGTTAGGCTACTGGAAGTTCAGGAATATGGATTTCTGAAACTTTCTTTTAACAATAATTATCAATCATTCAATTAGCTTGACTCGAATAATGATCCATAGTTATTCTACTTATGAATAAGAAGCATGTATTCAGGGCTGTTATATGCTGAACGGAAGGAATGTGGAAGAAATGAATAGAATTATCCATGTAAAGATCACATCCGATGAGCCTGAAGAAATTGCGAAATTCTATGGGGAGGCGTTCAACTGGGGAATTGAGAAGTTTCCGGATCCACCGGATGGCTGGAAAATGGATTCAGGTAAGGGATTCGGAGTAAATTGCACAGTTTACAGAAGCGAAGATTCACCCCTTGATAAGCATCTTTCTATAGCAATTGCTGTTTCATCCATTGCGCAAACGGCAGATCGAGTTCTCAAAGCTGGCGGAAGAATAATGCATGATAAAATACATGCTTTCGGGAACAAGTATCTTTATTGCCAGGATCCTGACGGGAACACAATCTGCCTTGTTGAGTTCGGTAACTAGACCGGGTTATTCAGAGATACTGACCGTGCCCTTCAAATGTTCAACAAGCACCTTGATCATGTCCTCGTGATCAGATGTGCCCCCCATTTCCCGGACGGAATGCATCGAAAGAAATGAATTGCCGACATCCACGCTCTTAATACCTGTTCTGGCAGATATTATTGGTCCGATGGTTTTTCCACATGGCATATCATTCCTGCTCACAAAGTATTGAACATTCACATCTGCTGCATTCGCGCAGAGGGAGAAGTAAGCAGAAGAAATATCGGAGGATGAGTA
>JAUWJE010000088.1 GCA_030607835.1 Candidatus Fermentibacterota bacterium
ATAATCGCCGGACCAAGCACTATCCCGCCAATTTCACTGTCCCAGACCGGTTCTCCGGTATCAGCATGCAAAGCACCTATCTTACCCATTGAGTTTCCGGATAGTATCAGAGAATCAGCAAGTATGCCGACACTGCAGAATACGTGATACCCGAGTCCTGATGACCAGCGTTTACTGCCTGATATCCTGTCCAGAGCGTAGATAACTCCATCCTGGCCACCGAAATACACCGAGGTGGAATCAACCGCGGGTTCTCCGCAGATTCCACACGCTGTGCTGAATGACCAGAGTATTGATCCATTCAGAGCGTCAACCGCTCTTAGCAGCCCATCGTTACAGCCGAAATACAGTACGTTCTCATGGAGAGCCGGAGAGGAAAAGAACTCCCTTCCCCCGTTTGACCGTATACTCCAAAGTGTATCAAATGGAGCGATGATATCCGGCCCCCATGCTGCATTACCGTGAGAATATCCTCTCGCCTGCAGCCATAGATCAGGAAGTTCCTTTGTGACGCTTACAGAATCAGCCGGAACCAGACTGTCAATCTGTAGTGAATCACCGGGAAGAACCTGTAACACTACATCAGGTTCCCCATTGCCGCCTTTTGAATAGAAAACAGTTGAAAACAGAAAAAGTATGACAAGAGTGGAAATCAGTGTGATTCCGATAATCATATTCTGTCTGCTGCTGCGATTCTCAACAACTTGACCATCATTTTCAGTCTGAATATGCGATTTGAGTATCAAAGCAAACCTTTCAGTATATAATTACGGGAGCACCGAGTGGAAGTGTTCTGTACAGGGCCTCAAGATCAGCGTTGCTCATCCTGATGCACCCATGGCTTATATTTCTACCTCTGCCGACACCATAGTGAATCAGAATACCTCCACCAAGATCGATCTTATACTCACCCAGCGCACCAGGCACTTTATGAACCCATATCCTCTCCTGTGCTGTGAGAGAATCACGATAATATACTATCTGATCATCCCAGGATAATGTATCGGGTATAACGATGAACTCATCAGGCTCCGGTGGAGTGAGATTCAATTCCTGCCAGTACCAGTCCGGTCTGTACCAGTATGGATTCTCCCCGGTCTTTACAACATATCTGAGACCTCTTGGTGTGCTGAAATCCCATACTTTCCCCAGTTCGTTATTTGTCCAGCCTTTTCCGGTTCCGCAGTAGCCGGATCTTATCAGAATATCCTCCCCGTTTCCAAAACTTCTTCTCAGATGAAATCTGTTCTGTCCGGTATCAATAAGAAGGTAGTATCCGAAATAGCTGTTTCTAAGTTCATTTTCCAGCAACCTGGCTTGAAGTGAATCCGCTCTGAGCATAAGTTCATTAAAGGAATACTCCTTTGCCATAAGAAACGAGTTTACATCCGCCAGCGTATCCCGCTCGGAACTCACGCGTTGGAGCAAATTATCAGTAAGATAAAATTCGTGCTGGACTGCCTGCAATCTTCGGGAAAGCTGATCAGCGTTAATAAGAGTGATTGAAAATCCGATTATCAGCACTCCTGCAAGCGCTAATAGAGCGATTTTCAGTGAATTCATCCAGTTCAGCCTTTCAAATTACCGGATCAGATACAAGAGTTCTGGCGGTGGGCCAGGAAGCTCTGCTGCCCCGGATATCGATATGAATAAAAGGACCATGAGTAGAAATCCATCTGTAAGCTGAAACTCCACCGGTAAGAACATTTCCCTCAGTCTCGAGAATCCTGACAAGTTCGACTAGATACTCACAGTCGTATACATCAACACGCTTGTTCCGATCAATATCATCCATGAGGTCATTTGAGGGCCAGCTCTCAATCCAGATATCAGCAGCTTTTCCATACAGGTGAAGACTCTCGGGAGATTCATTGCCAATTGATGCATTGTAAACCGGAGTTCTGAATCCACTGATGTTATGTATGTCTGAAGCCTGCGGATAGACTTCCTTAACGACAGCAAGAACCGCCTCGAGTTTATCGGCTAATCTTAGATCGAAAGCCATGTACTGTGGGTAATTACCCTCAATATGACAGAGAAATTGCCCGATTGTCAGGTGGGTGGATATTCTGGCGCCTGATGTTCCCTGTGTCAGCTCTATGAAATAGTCTGGATTGCTTTCACGTAAATGGCCGGCGCCATAGCTTCCAATAGGAAAGGAATTCAGGGTTGTTGTTCTCCACCTGCATGATTCCACTGGAACTATAATCGTGTATTTTTCTGTAAGTGTGTCGCAGCTCAAATCGATGTAATAGATTCCGTGGCTTCTCGGGGCTCTCCAGCCAAACGTATTACCCTCTCCCCTTGCAGGATGACCGATTGAAGCATACCAGACAGTGTTCTCATCTTTTGATGAAAGCAGGACGGAATCACCGGGCATGACTACAAACGCCAGTCTGTCCGGAGGAAGATCTCTTCCATCTACGGATAGCCCGAGTAGAGGGGAAACCGGAGATGGATCATCAGATATGGAAAACAGCATCATCCATATTATCAGCCAGTGCAATTCATTATCCTCCCGGTATTCTAATCAATATGACTGGAATCATTTACTTATCTTTCCTTAATATACGTCTTCCATCCGCTTCGAGAACTCCCGAACAGTGCAATTTGACAGCCTCGGAATACGCAATATGCTCCTGTTTGAGTATTCGTGCGGCAAGACTGTCTTCAGTGTCATCATCCTTTACCGGTACAGCCCTCTGAAGAATCACTGAACCAGTGTCAGTTCTGAAATCGACATAATGAACCGTGCATCCTGACAATTTGACCCCATAATCCAGAGCCTGTCTCTGCGAATGCAGACCGGGAAATGAAGGCAGCAGCGATGGGTGAATATTCATTATTCTTCCTGCAAATGCTTCAAGAAGAGGACCTTTCAGAATTCTCATGAGACCGGCAAGGCAGACAAGTTCTATTCCTCTTTCAAGCATGAGATCCGCCCATTGCTTCTCCTCATCCAGTCCGAATCTGGTGCGGTAGTTGCCCGGATACATGTACAAAGCTTCAACGCCAAGGTCAGATGCTCTCTTCAAAGCCGTTGCTTCAGGTCTGTCCGAAATCAGAAGAGTCACGATTCCCGGAGCAGTATCACCTCTGCAGAGAGCTTCAAAATTAGATCCTCTTCCCGAGGCAAGAACAGCGATCCTGAGGACATCATTACGATTATCCGATTCGCTCTGGAGCATCAGGTTCCATCCTCCTCTTCTTCGGTTCTTCGCGGTGGTCTATCATTGAATATCCAGGTGATTCCAAAAGTATAACTGCGATAATCATCAAGTATATCTTCAACGGCAAAAATGAATGCAAATCTTCCTAATGTAAACAACGACTTGAGGTGCATGGTTCCACTTGTATGATCATCAGTGTTCAGGAGATCCCAGGTCACTCCTCCATGAATCCTTCCGGAAGATCCCCATTTAACTGACGGCATGACAGTGCCGGCGAACTGAAGGGTGTCCTCCTTCAATGATACTCCGCTGTGTAGATACCCGAATTCTTTGGTTATAATGGTCTGTAAACAACCTGCAATACCGTCAGAATCAATGCGCAGATTCAATTCCGCGGGTCCTGCTCCCGCAATTCCTATAAACGAAATATCTGAACCGGGTGGCAGTACTACTCCCGCCTGAATATCAAGGAAACCGTACCGGGCAATAAGACCTGCTGTAGTGCCGAGAGAAAAATCATCCTGTGAATCAGAGATATCCGTCCTTAGCACGGTTGTCATTCCCCGCAATGGAAACTCCAGCCGCATATGCCCTTCAACCATCTGCATCTCATTATCTGAAAGGCTCCCTGCCGCACCTGCCTGGAACTGAACCTCTCCGAATTGAGTACTGTAAGAACCAAGTAATTCCCATTGTCTTCCCCCGGCATGAAGGTGAACAAATGACAATCGTGTCATAAAATTCGCAGGATTCCAGGAAGACCATAGAGTATATCCATCTTCCGTCGTCTGCCATCCTCTCCCTCCCAGAACAAAGTTGTCACGACCCAGTACAAACCTCTGGTTCTTTAGAGTATCCTCTCTGGAAAGGGAAATATCTACAAATAAATCAGCTGGAAGCGGTCTCCTGAGATAAGCAGTGTACCTGTTCTGATAAGATGTATTCTCAAGAAGACCAATACCGCTGGCATACGAACTGTCAGGAACCTCGGAGGATTCAAAGTCAATTTCCCATCCTCCGTTACCCCACAAACCCGCTTCCAGAGGGCTTCGTATGGTTACCGATTCAAAGGATCCCCATCCTGGAAAGGGTTCGTGCCCAAAGATCAACAGCGGAGTGCCGTCGCGCATCAAACGCGAATGCCATCCAAGCAATTCAGAGCATGTCCATGAATAGATCGATGAAGTCTCCAGGATATCCGCAGGGGCAGGCAACATGACAGGCAGAGCAATCACTGAGGCAAGGATTATAGCGCTCATCAGATGTTATAACCCGGTCGGTTCATTGCCTTGTATATCAGTACTTTACAGCGTTCAACTCCTGGTTGATCAAGAGGATTTATGTTAAGCGCCAGTCCGGCAAGTACTGTCGCTATCTCCAGAGACATTAAGAGTTCTCCCAGGGAACGCGAATCCAGAGTTAGCATCTCAAGATAACTTACTGGAATACCGACCTCTTCCAGCGCTGCTCCGACAGCTTGCGCTTCAGCAAGACGAAGCTCATCAGGAGTTCGACCCTCAAGGTACGCAATGGAGGGATAATCTTCGAAACCACCTGGAATCCGTACTGCACCACTTTCTCCCGGAGTAGTTAGAACCGTCACCGTTTTGTCCCGCGGTCCCTCCGTGAACAGCTGCACCAGAGAATGCTGATCAGCAGGCCCCCTGCAAGCCAGAGGTGTCTGACCAATGAAAACCTCATTTCCGGAGAGATCGGTTTTCTTGCCGAGGCTTTCTGCCCAGAGCTGAGCGAACCATAGCGCGGTATCGAATAATCTGTCATCATAGGGAAAGAATACATGAACCGGATAGCTGTTAAAATTATGCAGGTATCCTGCTGCGATCCTCGCGGCCACACTATCAGCGCCATTTTTGGAAAAATCTTCAGTGATAACCTCTGCAGCATGTAGAAGAGACTTGATATCAATTACGGCAAATGCTGCCGGAAACAATCCAACAGGACTCAGGACACTGAATCTACCGCCGACAGATGGTGGCACCGGCAGTGAATTCCAGGCTCTGTCCCGAGCTAGTTTTCTCAAGTCACCTTTCTGGGGATCTGTTATCGCGATTACTCTGCTGTCAGCATCCTCAGAATCCAGAAGCCACTGATACAACGTAAGAAATATCGCCATAGTCTCGGCAGTACCACCGGATTTAGTTATAACGGTAAGAGCAGTTGAATCCGGATTGCAGCGGGAAACGAGTTCTGCCAGCATTCGTGAATCAGGTGAATCGACTACAGATACCCCGGATTGGGATCTATCCATCGCGCTTAAAAGGGCTCTCAGACCAAGCGATGATCCTCCGATTCCACAAACGATCATCCTGTCGGAAGAATTGTTAATATCATGAACAAGTTCAAGAGTATCGTGAAGAAGTGCTTTATCGAAAGGGAGTTCCATGAATCCAAGTTTCCCGTCCTCTATCCACGTGTTAAAACGTTTGAGAACCTTTTCAGGAAGGGGACGGAAATCATAAGATGTTCTGTAATCAAGCAGTGGTGTTCCGGCAGTCAAGTAATATCTCCATTCATCTCTCTGCCCAGGTGATGAGTTCCGAGTAAACAGGTTCATCCACCTGGATAACGATTAGTCCGTTGTCCATAATTCCAGACCGCAATACTGAAATCGTGTCGTTATCCGCAGTTATTAGATAGCTATCAAGGTCATTTTCAAATACGGCTTCTCTTGGAACAGCTGCAAAGATAGAAAACTCATCTTCGCTCCCTGACAATTCACCTGAATATACAGCCAGTTCATCATGCTGTTCAACAAAACTCATCGACCCTGCATTCAGTGGCCATCTGTCAATAGTACAGTCATCCGGGGGGTATACAAGAAAAGCAGAACTGCTCTCAACGGATATTTCCGCGAGAACATCACCTGATCTGATATTCTGATCCTCCATAACGTTGATACTTATCAATATTCCATTAAGCGATGAGAGGAACACCTTGTTTTCGAATGTTGAAATGGAGTCAAGCAGGAGTGAAAGGCTGTCCACTCTATTGCGAAGCAGTGTATCCAATGGAGCAGAGTCCATACGCGCTTGGGCAACATCAAGCTCCATCGTGAGTCTTTCCTTCTCCACAACATGAAGATCCTCAATAAGAAGCAGCAGAGTGTCACCTGCAACAATTTCCTGTTGGGCAGACGCAAGTATAAGCGAAATAACTGCTGATCCTTCTCCAAACCACCGAAGGGACAGAGTATCAGGCGGAGCAGTCTCTACAGTAAATCCTGTAATAGTACATGCTTCAGCAAATACCGGATCAGTTATACCGATATCAATCGTCTCAGCTGACTCTTCCTGACCTCCGCAACCCGCGATTATTATCAGAAGTAACGTCATTATCATCAATTGCACTGGACAATCAACAGAATGAATAGTACTTTTCACTGGTTCTATCTACTCCCCTTCGTTAAAACAATTACCATTTCAGGAAAGAAGAAATATGAAATCCCGGTTCCTTATAATCACCATAATGGTTGCTGCAGCTGTCATGCTTTCAGTACAGGGCTGTGGAGAAACCAGGACCTCTGGATTCTACGTCGGTCATATAACAACTCAAACCACTTCACGTGATACTACCACCGTTCAGAGCACACAGACCGTATACGCAACGTCACCGCAACCTGATGACACGCTGCTCAACTGCACCTTCGACGATGTGCTCACAGAACCTTTCGGTTCTTCCTGTCGTTATGAAGTCTACCATGGATCCATGCATATCGACAACTCCGTGTTTCGGGATCCTGTTGTGCTCCTGTCCACAGCCGGACTTCTTGATGACGGTCTTGTCGAAGCCCAGTTTGATCTTGTAGATGCCGCGGCTCATTGTGTCGTTGGTCTGGTCCTTAGAGCCGAATCAACCGGAGATTTCATTCTACTCGGCGCAAACTCAAGAGGGCAATACACCATTCAGAGATGTATCAACGGTCTGTGGCTTTCCGTTATGGGAATGGAACCTTTCGAATCAAGCAGACTCCTGCCTTACAGTTTGCCAGGAGTTGAGATATCTGCTCTTGTTCACGGCAACTACATCGATTTCAGGGTGAACGGTCAGCTCATTCAGGTTGTACGGACAACATTGCCTGCTCTGGGTCAGGTTGGTGTTTTTGTTGACGGATACGTCAATGCGTCCCTTGACCGCTTA
>JAUWJE010000106.1 GCA_030607835.1 Candidatus Fermentibacterota bacterium
AACACAAATGGACTATCAGCTCTGATCTCAAATTCAATAATGGCGTCCTTTGTTTTTAGACGTGGTACTTCCAATGTATCATCGATTAGAATTCCATCTTCAAAATCTGATTCCTCAGCAGGAACGAAGTATGTCGATGAAGGTATTCTGCCGTTTGAATCCTGCCGTTTCCTGTGTGAATGATTGTGCATTCGGCCCTTGTATTTTCGCATCTGACGTTCAAGAGAATCAAACGCGTCATCAAACGCAATGTAGATATCATGCGATTTGGATTTTGAATCAAGTTTGAGATGATTTCCCCGCAACTGTATATGAACATGATTTGTGCCTGAAGTTACTTCCAGAATTACATGTATATCATCTACTCCATTATAGAATCTGTTTATTGTATTCAATTTCTTCTCAACATGCTCTCTCAGAGCATCAGTAAGGTTGAAATGTCTTCCACTGAGTTCTATGTTCATCTAAAACTCCCTTCGAAAAGATACCATCCAGGTCGTGGCACAAAAAAGAACAACTGAAAAAAAATACTGTCCCCCATATGCTTTTTGAGCACACCCCGGACAGCAGGCGATTCGTTACTGTGTTTATCACAAATCAATAATATTGTTCCAGTACTATGAGGTCAACACCTTGAATCAACCCCCCATACTCAAAGTTTATCTTTTGTATTTTTTAATGAAATCCTCAACTTCAGGAATCCCTCCCTGGAGGATAAGATATCCGTTATGGCACTCTCTTTCTGTGATTTCTCCTGCAACCGGTGTCAGCATTATTTTTTTGACTTCCTCGCGATCATGACTCTGTCCCAGAGCCCAGCAGAGTTTTACATAGGCTACTTCAGGAAGCATGTTCGACGCCGGTATGACTCCGAGATCCATCATATCACGACCTGTATCATAAACAAACATCTGAACGTAACCCCAGAGAGTTTGAACTGTCATGTAGATGTGAACACCTTTGTCGCAGGCCTTCTTAAGCACTGGATAAAGAGGTTTGTTCACATGCCCAAGTCCTGTTCCCGCAATAATTATACCCTTGTAATCGTTATCGATGAGTGATTCGATGATATCGGGTTTCATATTGGGATAATAGTATACTATTGAGACTCGATCATCGAAGGATGTATTTATCCTGACTTTCCTGTCGTTTCTTCTCTTCCTGCAGTCATCCTTCAGTATTACGAACTTGTCCCTTTCAACCATTGCGAGGGGGATGTCTCCTATAGTGCGAAATGTTGACCTGTAAGATGAGTGCATTTTACGCACCCTGGTTCCTCTGTGAAGGAGACAATACTGATCGCTGGTCGGACCGAACATGCAGACCATTACTTCGGCTATATCACTTCTCGCAGCAGTATAGGTGGCATTTATGAGATTTATTGCTGCATCGCTGGAGGGTCTGTCACTCGATCTCTGTGATCCGACCATAACAATCGGAACTGGAGAATCCTGAACCATGAAAGAGAGTATTGCCGAAGTATGGTGCATTGTATCAGTTCCATGTCCGATAACAATCCCATCTATCCCACCTTCGATTTCCTTTCCGATTGCTTCAGCTGTACCTTTCCACTGCTCCGGTCCCATATTTTCACTAAACACACCATAGAGTTTTTCTGTTTTTAGATTGCAGATATCAGCCAGTTCAGGAACGGAACCGTAAAGTTCCCCAGGAGAAAACGCAGGTATCACTGCGCCCGTTCGATAATCAAGTCTTGAAGCGATTGTACCTCCGGTGCCAAAAAGCTTGACATTTTTTTTTGCAGGATCGAAAGGGAACTCCTTCTCTGGGATTTTATAATGCGCTTCTGTGCGGCCTAGCTCTTTCATCGATTCTATTGTCTCGCCAGCAAGGCCGACATTATAGCCGTTGTGCAACTTGAGAACGATGTGGAATTCATCTGCCGTTTCGGATCGAGGAAGAATTGTTCCTCTGAAGGAGCCACGTGTTGACTCTATTACCACATCACTCCAGACCGCAACTTTGAATTTTTTCAGGTATGTAAGGCTTTTCCCCCTGTAACCCTTGTACAAATCAGAAGACAGCGTCGATCACCTCCAAAAACATTCTATTCAGATGTTATTTACTTTCCTACAGAACCATGCTGTGAACAATTTCAGATACTTCTTTTCCATTAATCAGACCGTCAAATCTGTGCCTGATTCTACCTAAGATAAATCGCTTCAAAACATCCTGCTCAATTTCAGAAGATTCACTGCCGGATAGAAGCTGCTTCACAGTCTCTCTGAGAATACTATTGTCGGGCAGATGGATTTCATCAGCAGCCATGGATATATCTTTCAATTCGGATCCGCGGGCATTTTCAAGAATGTGAACGACAGCCTCGATTGGTAAACATCTTCTACCTGCTTCAGCCAGGGATAATATCAGTATATCATCAGTTAAATCCGAAGCTCTCCCTCTTTTTCTCAGATGACTGAGTGTACTCAGGAAGAAGTGGATGAGAATATCGGGAGCATAGGGAGTCTCATTAACAGCACGATCAAAAATATCTCTCAGCCTTGAAATGCTCATCTGTCGTGCTGATTCCTCCGGAACTCCGGAAGCAATATATCTCTTCACGCGTTCCCAAGGGCGCTCCGGAAGTGCAGACCTGATCCTCTCCATATGATCTACGCTGATTGCCAGCGGGGGAAGGTCGGTGTCAGGATACATTCTGTTCGGACCTGGAAGTATCCTTTCAAATCCGTTCGTTCCGTCAGGAAAAGACTGTCTTGTCTCGTTACATACGCCATCAATGGCTTCTCTTGCTCTGATCGTAATCTCACTGACAGCAGTTGAAATATCCTTGCCGATACCCCAAACGACCACAATACAGTCATTCTCAAACGCGCCGGTTGATTTCCTGATTATTTCCCACTCGGAAGCAGAGAAATTTCTTTCTTCTGAATCGGAATGCGCAATGTTTGGAAGTCTGTCCAGACATGCGATGACTCGAACACGATCTGATATCTCAGTGGCAAAAGTCTGTCCAGGCTGAGTGACCGTAGAGAGTATTCCCCTGTAGCCCCTGAGGACCAGCGCATGAAGTTCAAGACCGTTCGAAAGTGCCTCTGCAGCTGGCATATAATGTGTATCTGTCAGTGATTCCGTAATATTGAATGAGAATGATTCAAAAGATGAATGGGTTATCCCTCTTTTCGAAAGTTCGCTCTTAATTTCGAGAAGCATGACCTGACGGAAGGCTTCATTGTGAACAAGGAGAGGAATAGTCGGAATTCTGGAAACACCTTTTATCTCAACCCGTTGACCTCCAGTGACTGAAACATTTACATCCTGCCTGGCGGCTCCAATCCCGCGACGAACCTTCCCCGATGCCCTGGCAAGGTTACTGAGTATCACTGCAACCTCAGCAACTTCCTGAGGTGTTACCATCTCCGGAGCTGTAACTGTCTCAATGAGCGGGATACCCAACCTGTCTGTAAGATAAACACGATCATGTCCCCTATCGCTCACTTCACGGCAAGCATCTTCTTCGAGCCCAAGTTGAATTATGCCTATTCGTCTGTCTCTGTATGGAATCCATCCGTCCACACCCAGAATAGTTGTTCTCTGGAATCCTGCAGGTATTGAACCATCAAGATACTGTTTCCTCTGAATATGAACCTCACTGATGAGTTTACAGTTGAGAAGCATTGTGATCTCGAGAGCTATATCGAGAGCCTGACTGTTCAATTCGAAGGGAGGAGAATCGTCCATCTCATAGGTACAGATGGAATCCTTGTTGATCTGATAGATAATCTCTTTTTTCGTCTTGAATTCCATCAGTGCAGTGCCGTCATACTCACCAAGCTCTGAGAGTGTTGGTCTCATATGTCGCAATATCTGGGCATCGAATGATTGCGAGTATGGAAGCACCGGGCAGCGGCAGAAGAGTTTTTTCTTCGTATCAAGCTGCTGATGTATTTCCAATCCGCTGCGCAGTCCGATCGAACTATAATCGGAGGATGTCATATCCTCCATTTTCCTGATCCGGATCAAATGATACTCCTTCCTATTGGGGCCGGGCCTAACATATAAACATTTTCTATTATTCTATCACCCAGACATGCACTTTTATTCGTGTGCCCTATCTGAATGTAAGAGTAATTACTCGACATAAATGTTTAAATGTTAGCCCCGACCCCTTCAACGACCCTTTCAACGGCCCCTTCAAAGATCCAGTTCCTTCAGACGGGATAGAAGGGTTCTGTAGCTGACCTTCAGGATTCTTGCAGCTTCTTTTCTGTTTCCACCAGTATCCATGAGAGCCTTCTTTATAAGATCCTTTTCCCTGGATTTAGCTGCTCTCGCTGATTCTTCAAGCAGTCCTTCCCCCGGTTTGACATCATCTATCTCAAGAATATCCGCATCAATTATTTTTCCTTCAGCAAGCGCTGCCGCACGAAGTATAATACTTCGGAGTTGACGAATATTTCCAGGCCACTTGAACCCTTTAAGTTTTTCTATTGCCTCAGGTGAAACAATCATTTCTTTGTATCCTGAAAGATCAAGAAAATATCTTGTCAGCTCAGGTATATCCTCGATTCTTTCGCACAAAGGTGAAAGAGTCACGGGGAACTCTGCGATTCGGAAATAGAGATCCTTTCTGAAAGTACCCGCATCAGCCTCACTTTTAAGATTTCTGTTGCTTGCGGAGATCACCCGGGCATTTGTCCTGAGAATCTCTGAACCACCGACTCGCGTATATTCTCTTTCCTGTAGAACTCTAAGGAGTTTCCCCTGAAGCACAGGATTCAGATCACCAACCTCATCAAGAAATATTGTTCCTCCCTGAGCAAGTTCAAATCTACCTGGTCTCGTTCTGTCAGCACCAGTGTAGGCTCCTTTTTCAGCACCAAACAGTTCACTCTCTATAAGATCAGCTGGAATTGCAGCACAGTTAACCGGTACGAAGGGGCCATCTGAAAAGCAACTTTCATTATGTATAATTCTGGCAAGCAGTTCCTTGCCTGTACCACTCTCCCCAAGTACAAGAATGGAAAGATCTGTCTGAGCACCCTTTCCGGCTCTTTTAATTGTCGATAGGAGTCCTTGTGACGACCCGATAAGGGATGTTCCTGATGCATGTACATATCTTCTCAGGAGTGACAACAGATCATCGAGATCAAAGGGTTTGGTGATAAAATCGCGCGCTCCCTCCTTCATTGCTTCAACTGCAAGATCTACTGTTCCAAAAGCAGTCATAAGAATAACAGGTACCCAGTGGCAGCATTCCCTTGACTTACGAAGTATATCCATACCATTAATTTTACCCGGAAGACAGATATCACTGAGTAGAATATCGAAGTTTCTTTTCTCAATACTCTTCAGGGCTTCGCTTCCAGAAGACACTGCGCAGACATTCCATCCATCTTCTTCAAGAGCAGTAGTCAGCATATTGCGCATGGCGCGCTTGTCTTCCACAACGAGAATGTTTTCAGCATGCATCTTTTACCCTACCTTTTGGATACCGGAAGAAGAATTGTAAAAACAGCTCCACCGTCTTCTCTATTATTACCACTCAGTTCACCACCCATGGATCGGATAATCCTGCTGCTTACCGAAAGACCAAGACCCATATTCGCTCCGCTTCTGTTCTTTGTAGTTCTAAACGGTCTGAAGATGTCCTCGGAGTCAAGTGTCAGACCCGGTCCTGTATCTTTTATGGAAATAATGATGTTATTATCCGAAGCTAATACAAAAACCTCAAGTGTTGTATCAGAGTCCGCCTCGAATACATTTCTCACAAGATTCCTTACACATATTGCGAGGAGTTTCCTGTCAGCATTGAGCGAGAATTCCTCATCTGTCATTGAAATCGAATACTTGATTTCATATGCCTCACACGAATCAGTACAGATTGAAAGTATATCATCTCTGTGCAGTATTGAGGTTACGGGCTCAGGTGATTCTGCAAAGGAACCAAACGAATCAATCAGCTCCTGTGCTGAATTTATCTCTCTTCTCACTTCACTGAGTATCGTAATCGTTCTTTCATCGGAATGACCTCTTGCGAGAAGATCAAAATATCCTGAAAGAGCACAGAGTGTATTACCCATTTCATGTGAAATTCCAGCGGACGCAGCTCCAATATCAGCCATTGCTGCCTGGTCAGCATATTTTCGCTCGAGTTCACTTATTCTTGTAGCATCGGTTACAAGAACTGTTATCTCATCTGCGTGTGACCTGGATGTCGACACACCGTACATTCTTATGGGTCGCATCAAGGATTCCTGAAGCTGAAATTCCGCAGTACTTTCTCCTGATTCGTCAAGTTTCTCAAGAACCGTCTTCAAAGCCCGACCAGCAGGTGTTCGATTCCAGGGGAGTTCAGAATGCAGATCACTGTCATTAAGGTTAAAGAGATCGCCTGACTGCTTGTTGAAAAGAGTGAGTGCTCCGCTTCCGTCCATAGCGAAGACTGCTGAACCAAGGACGGAAAGAATCGCGGTTGAGCGCCTTTCAATGATATCCGCCCTCTCCTCAGCCGCTCTTCTGAGTTCATTCAGCTGCTTATCTTTATCATGCAGCAGTTCTATCAGTCGATGAAATGAAGCTCCAGCTGCTTCAGCACTGCTTCCACCCCCCGAGCTGAATCTGTCAGCTTCCACCAGTATTTCGCGCAGAGGTGTGATGACAGTTCTTGTTAAATAACGAGGTGTAAAGACAGCAAGTACGGAAAGAGCCAGAGTTAGCACGGCGAATCCAATTAGAAGAGTACGATAAATCAATGTGAATGGGGATTTCGG
>JAUWJE010000040.1 GCA_030607835.1 Candidatus Fermentibacterota bacterium
CATCGGATGTACGTGAACTTGATTGAGCCTGAAGTCCTCTTAGAAGATTCTCATTCTCTTCCAGAGCAAGCTTCAGAGAATCAATCTCATACCGCATCGAAAGCTGCCCGGCTTCTATGTTGACGATCTCCTTTGGAGTGTGAACCCAGAAACCGAGGCATCCTGTAGACATAAGGATTAGAAAAATCGCTGCAATAATCCCTCGAGTCATATCAGTTTTCCGGAAGAACTCTGAAGTGAGCTCTCCTGTTCATCATCCAGGCCTGTTCGGTATGAGCCGGATCAAAAGGACGTTCCTTTCCGTAACTGACAAACTGAATGCGGGTTGAAGCCACGCCGTAATTAACAAGATAGTTATAAACGGAAAGTGATCTGTTTTCGCCAAGAGCAAGGTTGTAGTCAATTGTGCCTCTTTCGTCACAGTGACCTTCGATAAGGATTCTGAATCCTGGTGTTTCCATGATATAGGACGAGTTCTCCATCAGAATATCAAGAGCTTCAGGTGATAATTCATCACTGTCGTAGCTGAAGAAGACATCGTTCAGTTGTTCCTGGTGAATAAGAAGCATTTCCATACCGGAGGACATCGTATCGGTCTCCCATACTCCGGCAAGGGTATCCGTGAATTCCTCTACTATAACAGTGGTTGAATCATCTCCGTCCGGAATGGTCTCATCCGGTCTGCATCCCGAGATGGACATTGCAAGCACAAGCATGACGGATACGGTCAGCACTGCTATCAATCGAACTCTCATCATAATCATCCTTCCTTTCATGGGAGAAATGATCGAATTATCTAAATCCAAGCGGTGACCATGTCGGACAGTAACTCTCACCGCTCCGGGAAAGTTTTCTTACTGTAAATCCGTTGAGTTCCAGCACGAAAACAGCCCGTTGCCCATCCATATCACTGCTGAAGGCGATATGCCTTCCGGTAGGTCCCCAGACAGGATCTTCATTAAGAGATCCTTCGAATGTAACCTGACGGATATTGGAACCGTCAGCGTCCATGACGAATATGTGAAAATTACTCCCGACCCGGGCAGTATAGGCTATTCTATCGCCATCAGGTGACCATGAAGGACTGTCACAGTATGCATGGGATCGAGTTGCTCTCATGGCCGTTCCGCCTGAACTGTCCATAATATAGAGCTGGGGATATCCAATTCTATCACTGGTAAAAACAATCTGTCTTCCGTTGGGTGAAAAACTTGCTGAGGTTTCAATTGATCCTCTGAGCGTGAGACGATTGGTCTCACCGGACGAGGGATCAAGCACATATATATCTACATTCCCATTCGGGGAGAGTGTCAGCGCAATCGATTCTCCATCGGAACTCCAGGCTGGTGAGGAGTTGAGCCCGGGGCTTGATAGAATTTTCCTTGCCGCAGCATCCGGAAAACTGTAACACCACAGATCACCATTACCGGACTGAAAGGATGTAAACGCTATTCTGTCACCATCAGGTGACCACGCCGGGGTTGTGATAACTTCATCATCCATCATGACATTTCTTTCCGCCCTGGGATCCATGGATTTGATCGACAGAGCGTAACCGGATGCGGTTCTGGTTATAAAGCAAACCCATGTGGAGGCAATTCCATTTTCACCTGTAAGGTCATATACGAGATCATCAGCAAATGCATGTACAAGTGAATAGATTGCATTCCCGGAGTAATTCCTGGCCAGAAGCGGTTCTCCTCCCGAAAAGACTTCTGCCCTGAGCTCAACTCCATCCGTGGTATTTCTGACCTCAACAAGTACTTCGGCGTAACCATCATCCTTCGTTATCAGAAGACCGGAAAAATCGATATCCTCCCGCAGCTGCTCTCTTGCTATGTCTGCAAGCTCTCTGTCACCCCTGACACTGATGGAAACGGGAATACACTCAGCGCCTACCGGTGTCATGGCAATAAAATCAGTTGCCATTACCGTTCCAATTCCCATGCAGATCAATAAGAGCGTTAACAAACCAGTAATCCTCATCCGCTCATTCCGGTCCAATAAATTCAATATTAATGATCGCAGGAACACTTCTTCCAGGTGGCATCGGTGGTATCTGCGCCCGTAACAATGCGCTTTCCACAGCTCGGTCAAAGGCTGATGTTCCACTCTTTCTGACAACCTCAATCTCAGATGTACCATCCGGATTGACTGTGAGGATTACCCGATAGGATCTTTCAGGTTCCACAGATGTTCTGTATCCTCTTCTTATGGCGTTGAAAACTCTTGACTCGTACGTTCCAGGCCCCGGGGCTCCTGAACCTGCTGTCCCTGCTCCGCTGACAGATACGAATTCGGATGCCTCTACGGAATCCTGAACCTGTGATTCCATTTGGTCCTCATGCAATGGCTGCTCTTCAATAACTTCTTCAACATGATCAGGTATCTGGTCTTCTATCTCCTGCGGTTCAATTATCTGTTCTTCGAGAACTTCTGGTACCGATTCTTCAATTGCTGCTTCAACAGGATTTTCAAATGGATATCCTGTTTCCGGAGATGGTGATGTCATTTCATTCGAAGCTACAGTGACCATGTTCACCATTATGGCTTCACCTCCGCCCGGAGGAGCCATAACGCTGCTCGAAGATGTAATCAGTGCAACCATGAGAACAAGCACGTGTCCCGCCCCGACATAAAAGATATCTCGTCGGCGGATGAAGTAACTGTTCTTGTCCAAGGGTCTGGAATCAGTGAATTTCATCAGGTTCCATTCTGGATTCCTGGATAAGCCCCACGTTAAGATAACCACCGCTGCCTAGTTCGGTGAGAGTATTCGCGACAACTTCGTATCTCACATCCCTGTCCGCTCTGACAAAGACTTCAGAACGACCGGAATTATGAGCTGCCTCAGCAATACCCGAAAGATCTTCCAGCAGAACCTGCTCACCGGAAATGGACAGGTTGCCATAAGCATCAATCTCGACTATCAGCGACTCGTCGGGATCAAGACTGCTCAGAATCCTTCCTTCATCCGAAGACGGAGGGGTGACATCAGCACTTCGCTGTATCACCGGAGATGTCAGCATGAAGATCACCAGTAAAACAAGGGTGACATCCACCAGATTCGTAATGTTTATTGTGGAGAACTGCTTATACCGGGTTCGTATCATTCAAGGCTGCCTCTTCTACAAACATCCACAAGTTCAGAAAGGAACCGATCCATATCGCCGGCAAGTGAATTGATCCTACCGACAACGAAGTTATGAAAAATATTAGCGGGAATCGCGGCCATCAGTCCTGCTACAGTTGTGGTCAGTGCTGCCGCAATACCGGCTCCCACTGCGCTGAGATCAGCGACTCCAAGTTCCCTCATTCCTATGAAACTCGACAGGATTCCCCATACCGTACCAAGCAATCCAAGCAGAGGAGCTACACTTGTTACAGTCGCAAGCAGTCCGATATTCCTTTCACGCTGGGCAAGATCCTCTCCCGCCTCCCGCTCAAGAGCACTGGAGAGGCTGGATGCTTCCTCGATAGAAAGAGGTTCTGTAATTCCTCTATCGGTTCTTCTCTGAAGAAAACGACCTGCTTCAGCGTACATTCGCGCTAGCGGGCCTATCTCATTGCTTCTACTCCAGAATTCCCCGCCAGGCGGTCTACCTGTTGTCCTCAGTGCATCCATAAAGATTTTTGATGAACTGAGAATCGCTCTGAATTCCCGAATCTTCGCAATAGCTACTACCCATGAACCAACCGAAAGGATAGCAATAATCACAAGAATGAGTTTGGTGATGATATCAGCCTGACGGACTATCTCAAAAACCTGTCCTATCAATACTGTTCCTCCTTCAGCGCTGCAACAGTTTCAATTTCAACAAGAGCACCCAATGGCAGCATAGAAACCGCCATAACAGATCTCGCGGGAAAGGGTGCGACGAATCTCCTGGAATATATATCATTTACAATTGCTAAATCTGATATGTCTGTCAGATACAGATTAGTCCTTATAATGCTGTCCATGCCTGAACCGGCATCCACCAGAATCGCTTCAATATTATTCAATGCCTTAACTGTCTGAGCTGCAATACCCTCTTCAAGTTTTCCGGTTTCAGGATTAATGCCGATTTGTCCAGCTGTGAATATAAATCCCTTTGAAATAACAGCCTGGCTATAAGGTCCGACAGGCAGGGGAGCTTTTGGTGTCTGAACGGTCTTAAGTGTCATTCAGACTCCTCTCTGAAATCTATATATACTGGATATACATACAAAGATACTTATCTGTTCCAATTATGTTTATGAATTCAACGAAATGGATGACTGGCTCAATGAACCAGGCGAGTCTAACCGTCGTCCTCTGTTTTCACCGGGTCCGTAGTTTTTCCTATTACTTCTTTCAGCTTGATGAGCAAGTCCTTGAGTTGATATGGCTTCTGTATGAACCCGGCCAAACCTTTACCCACGAACTTCTGTGTAACATCCTGTTCATTGTAACCGCTCGAGAGAATCACCCGGACATCTTTCTTGATCCTGCGCATCTCCCTGAATGTCTCCTCACCATCAAGATGGGGCATTGTAAGGTCGAGGATAACACACACAATATCATCGTGCCTTTCCTTGAAGATCTTCAGAGCATGCAGTCCATCAACAGATGTCAGTACATCGAAACCTTTTCTTTCAAGCATCGTTTTTCCGACGGTCCGAACGGATTCTTCGTCATCGACCAGCAGGATGGTTCCTCCAGGAAGATTGGTAATCTCTTCTTCATCAATCTGATTACTTTCAGAAACCTCGCCCGTGCATGCGGGAAAAAGTATCTTGAAAGAAGTTCCTTTGCCTGGTTCGGTGTAGACTTTCAACGCTCCCTTATGCCCCCGGCCAATACCCAGTACTGCTGAGAGCCCGAGCCCCCGCCCGGTGCTCTTCGTTGTAAAAAACGGATCGAAGAGTTTTGATAAGGCTTCTTCATCCATTCCACAGCCAGTGTCAGCTACTTCGATGTATGTGAAGAGTCCACCAGGGAGATCCTCGTTAAGATAAGCCGTTTTGAGATAATCACTGTCGCACTCCATAGCGCTGGTGGTGAGTGATATGATGCCACTTGTCGTTTCGAGGGCTTCCGAAGCATTTGTAATGAGATTCATAATGAACTGTCTCATTTGAGCAGCATCGGCTTCAACGGGCGGCAGATTCTCAGCAAGGTGATACTTTATTACCGCATTCTTGGAGATGGAAATCGAAAGCAGGTGTGTCATCTCTCGGATAATTTTGTTCATATCCAGCTTCACGAGCTGGAATCTCCCTTTTCCGGAGTAGGCAAGCATCTGTTTCGCGAGGTCAGCCGCATTCCTTGCAGCCTTTTCTATTTCCTTGATTGAGGGTCTGGCTGGGCTTGCAGGGTCAAGATCAAGGAGAGCAAGATCAGAGTAGCCCAGTATTGCCATCAGGATATTGTTGAAATCATGGGCTATTCCACCCGCAAGAACTCCCAGACTCTCAAGTTTTTGAGTGTGCTGTATCTGTGCTTCGAGGTTCTTCCTGTCTTTCTCAGCATGTGCTTTTTCAGTGACATCCAGAGCGATCGCGCCTATGAGGATCTTACCATCCTTCCGAGGGATCGGAAACTTGTGCGCTTCAAAAATCCGCTCATTTCCTAGATCGTCCTTCACGATCTCAATCCTCATCAGGTAACCATCACGGATAACCAGTTTGTCATCATTAAACATTTGCCTGCCGGCATCACCCGGAATGCATTCCATGGATGTTTTGCCTATCCAGCTATTGTCAACATTCATGTTATCCCTGAAGTACCTGTTCAGATGCTTGTACCTGCCTTCCGCATCCTTCAGGAAAGCAGCTCCGGGAATAAAATCCATAAAAGCACGGAAACACTCCTCGCTTTCTTCCAGATCAAGCCTGGCTTTCAGTTTTTCTGAAATGTCCAGAGCAATTCCTCCGAGAAGTTCTTTTCCCTCCTCCTTCGAGATACGGAACTTATGGGTTTCAAAGAAGCGCTCATTTCCCCTGGCATCCACTACTTTTCGTATATATACCGCATAACCTTCCTGAACCGCTTTCATGTCGTCACTGACAAGTAAGTTCGCCGTTGTTTCGGGATAGCACTCCTGGGTTGATCTCCCAAGCCATTTCTCATCGGCTCCAAACACTTCTCTCATATACCTGTTGATGAAGATGTATTTGCCTTCAGAATCCTTCAGGAAAACGGCAGCAGGCAGGTTATCCATGAACGTATGGAAATTCTCCTCGCTCTCGCGAAGAGCTATTTCAGCCAATTTTCGATCTGTGATATCGTCGTAGATTGATACGATCTCACCAGATGGCAATCTGTATACATAGTTATCACGCCATCCGGTCATTACACCACCATGCTGGAATGTAACAGGATGATGCTCAGGAACTCCGGTTCTGTAGACCCTCCGGAATACGTCGAGAAGTCCTAAATTCTTAACGGCTGGAAAGACTTCTGTCACACGTTTTCCTATCACATCCTTCCATTCAATATTCTCAACTCTATTCACGGATGGATTGAAATCTACATATTCGAAATCATCCCCTTCATCGACAGCTTTGTAAACAGCTACTCCACTTCTTATACCACCAAAAAGTGCTCTGTAGCGGGCTTCGCTCTCCAGCAGCGCCCGTTCGGTCCTTTTCTGCTCGGTGATATCCATGCAGTAAGCCATGAATCTGTCGCCCCCGAGTTTTACAGCATTAATGAGCCAAGTTCCGGATGAGCCATCGGTTCTTTCAAAGGAGATCTCCCGCTCAGCTCTGCCTTGCTCTCTGACTTCGCTCAGGAGCATTCGCGAATGCTCTTTCCCTTCAGGAAGGAGCCCTGTTCCAATCCCGGATTTGAGAAGCTGTTCCTTAGAGCGACCCATCATTTTGCATGCTATATCATTAATCCAGAGATATTTACCTTCGGAATTCGAAATGAAGATTCCGTATGGTGCTTCTGATATATACTTTTCGAACTCCTGCTCTGTGTTCATCGGATTAATTTCGAGAATGTCGCGTAGTGTTCCGGTTTCTGATCCAGGCTTTTCTTTTGAGTTCTTCGTGTGATCCGACACAATCAACCTCCATCTTACTGTCAGGTAAAATCACGAATTATGATATTATCTTGAGAATCCGATTGAATGACAAGAGTATCCCCTCAGTAAAATCGTCATGAATCGATGATTTCTCTGAATATCGAGGCGAGTTCTTTCAACCCGAAAGGCTTCTGAAGAAAGGCATTCACACCCAGATCAAGGAGCTTCTGCACCCATCCAACCTTCCCGATCTGTCAGAACAATCCTCCTCTTGAAGAGAACCTGCAAAGAAGGAGGGCTCGAATGAACCCTCCCCACTGGTACCCCGCAATAGACGCATTTGGAACTTTTCTGGAAGAAGAAACAATGTGAGAATCTTCTGCCATAGCGATATGTAACAGATGGGGAACACTCTCATTACTTGAATTTGTCAGTAGAGATGTTTGGCCGGGGATCTCTCAGGTGGTATGGTGAGTCTCAAGTAGAATAAAAGATTTATTGGGACGAAATGTGCGCTCTGCGAGTATGCATGGGATTGTGGAAAATCAACTATCCTATTATCTAGATTAAGGTACTACACCGCCCCCTTTTACATCCGACCCTGCGGTGGAGTGAGCGTAAAACCGAGCTGCTGATAGAAATCCAACATGTTGAAATAGAGCCACTCCTCTGCGAACTTCCCATTGGCGATGCGATACATGGAAAGGCCTGATATCTGCAACGTCTTGCCTGTGGGGGGAAGGCCAGGCAAAGGGCCTGTCTGTGTGCCCGTTACCGTCCAGCGCGAGGTCATCATATCACCCTTGACGAAGAACTCGTCCATGGTGACCTTGAAATCGGGGAACGCAGTCCGATTCATTGTTACGAAGCCCTCAAAAGCCTCGATGCCCACCCAGTCCTCGGGGACACCGCAATCGTGCAGCACGAAGTCTGCAGTATATAAGTCCTCAGTGATGGCGAAATTGCCCTCATTGTAGACCTCCAAATGACCCTCAAGCAGGGCGTTCGCCTCCTCGTCCGTGATTATCACCTGGGCTTGCTGCTGGCAGCCAAAACTAAAGCCAAGCAGAACCAGGGTGACAACCAGCGAGATTCTTGTAACTAACCCAATCGATTGTTGCATTTTTACCCCCTCCTCGTGTGAAGCGTTTTTTGCACAAATGCCTTTAAAACAAATAAGAATTTGCATTGGATCTGTCAACAGCGATTCTTCACCGGCTATTATTACTTCTGACCCTGCGGTGGGACGAGCGTGAAGTCGAGCTGCTGATGCAAATCCAGCATGTTGTAATAAAACCACTCCTCGACGAACTTCCCGCTGGCAACGCGAGAGATGGCAAGCCCGACTAGTTGCACCTTTTTACCTGTGGGGGGAAGGTCGCCAAAAGGACCTGTGTTGGTACCCGTTGCCGTCCAGTACCTCGCAACCTTGTCATCCTTGACATTTATATCATTGATCGTCATCCTGAAATCGGGGAACGAAGTCAGACTATTTAGATGAAGTCCTTTAAAGCCTCGTTGCCCACCAGGTCCTCAGGGTGTTGATCCTTCAGGGGTCCTTATTAGCTCGATCAATCCCAATCCTGTTAATGACCTGGCTTCTTTCGAGATTTACACCGAGAGCCCCGGAAGAGTTGACGTAGGTGTTTTCGATGTATCAGGCCGCAGGATTGCAATCATCAGCTCGGATGAAATGGCTGCCGGAACCCATGCCTATAACTGGATGGTTCCCTCTACCGTCGGAAACGGCATCTTCATGCGGGTAAATGTCAACGGCAGCACAGTATCTTCAAGATTGACAATAATTAAATAGCGGAGATTCACGAAAAAGGGACGGAGGTAATTGAGAAATTCAATTACCTCCGTCCCTATTGGTACCCCGTAGTAGACGCATTTGGAACTTTTTGCAGAAGCAAGTAAGGATTAAGATTCAGTCAGGTAATATTTGCGTCTGGGGTCTTTCGGGCTGGTTCCTGATAAGTGGTCATCAGATTAAGGCTCAGCAGATCCTTCTCAATGAGTTTGTGTACCGGTTCAAACAACTCGGAAGCTACTCGGAAGTCTATGTCTTCCGAGTTTAAATCAGGCATGAGTTCTTCGTCAAACCCCTTTGGTAGAACAGATCGTCCCAATTCCGCAACAAACTGGCTAAATCTGTTTGATGCGTTTTATCACATGCTGAAAGAAATCCTTCGACCAGACATCCAGCGCTCTCGGGTCTCTAAGGAAACGTGATACGTCCTCTCGAGCCAGATCTATGTTTAACTCATCAATTGCTTCCAAAAGGAGATCTCGGGTCTTCGATATTGTCAGCTCATCCCCTTCAGAGTAGTCTCTTGATTGCTTCATTCTGTTCTCGAGATGACTGAGGTTGACCTCTGGATGATGACCAACATACCAGACCATATCATACCAGTCACGACCTTTCACTCGTGTGCGCCACTTCCTGCAGAGAACCGCATGCAGCTTACCTGCGAACAGATCGGGAAGGTTATATGCGCGAACCGGGAAGGGAATTGGTTGAAATATGTACTGCATACTGGTCTCGAATCCTCCTGGAGGGTCGATATCCACTTCCAGCTTGATTTTCAGTAACTTCCCGGAGTGAAAACCACTTAGTAATTCCTTACCCGCGTCTATAGCTATTAACTGCTTGTAAGTATTGGTCTTCAGGAAGGCGGACTCTATCTGTCCCGCTCTTGAGCTCTTTGAGCTCTCAAGCTCCACCTCGAATCCGAAGCTATCGATCTCCTTGCAGAGAGCTTCTCCGTAAGCCTCCATCGAAAAGGATTGACAGGAGCTGAGCAGAGAAAAGTCCAGATCCTCAGAGAATCGATCAAGTCCATGCAGCATCCTCAGAGCAGTACCGCCATAGAATGCTGCATGCTCAAAGAATTTGCTTCGCCAGAGTCCCAATAACGCCAATCGCTGGAATATGTCCCGAAGGGCATTATTGTAATCAGCAAAAGTTGCACATCTATAACCGTCCAACATGGAGCGTATTGCTTCATGCATTATTAACGCTCCAGATTCTCTTCATATAAACCAGGAGATTACGTATCTTGGCTGAGCCATACACATCGCAGATTACGCGCATAAGATTGCTGTCCAGTTCTCCGAGTGTGTCCCTCTCAATTCGTAAATCATCCATAAGATACTCCTGGAATTCCGATATCCGAGTACCATCAAATCTGCTATCCGTCCAAACCTTATCGATCAGAGCCTTTTCCGGAGTAGCAATCAGGAAAGCTATTTCCTCGGTTGAATCCAATATTTGCCCTACTGCATAGCGATCTTTACTGAGCATTCTATAGGAGAACTCACCCAGAGGAGTATCGAATCCTCTGGATCGCTTGCTGGTTACAGAGGTTACGGTGTGAACTTGTTCGGGAATCAGGCCATGGTAGTGCATGGCATATTCAAGGCTGACATATGATGGTCCGTATATCAGATTAGCAACGTACTCTCGGCTGACAGGTCTTCTTCGAAGGGCATCTCCAAAGCAATAAAGCCCCTTCTTGATACGTATTATAATCCCGTCGGAAAGCAGCCTGGTAACAACATCCCTAGGCTTACGATACATGCTAAGAATATCCATGAGAACCTGGAAATCAAAAACTTCACCAGTTACCTTACTTCGAAGCGCGGTGATATTATCGACCATAGTCTCCTCTAATTACGTGTATCTATGTCCATCTTTGTTGGACATACTATGCTCTAATTAGTGATTATAGTCAAGATCTATGATGGTGTATTCAACTCTCACAACATGGCAGGTCAATGCTGACACTTTGAGAAAAGACCGCTGAAGATTAATCCAGCGGCCTTCTCTTTACATGGTACCGGGGACGGGACTTGAACCCGTACAGGCAATTGCCCACTAGGTCCTTAACCTAGCGTGTCTGCCAATTCCACCACCCCGGTTCTGTATCTGTTTGCCTGCTAGAATATTGCAAGTA
>JAUWJE010000143.1 GCA_030607835.1 Candidatus Fermentibacterota bacterium
CTCCCGAGAAAACCGGATATCGGAATCGTGTCTCATTCGGTGTGTTTGAAGGTAAACCGGGACTCCACAGATTAAGGGGTAATCCATTCCCTATTAATGAATGCCCCCTGCTCAATCGTCGGGGACAGCAGAAATTCAGACTGCTGCAGAACGTCAACCTTGGCCATCTTACTAGAGTCTCTGTGCGAGCATCCGACAGAACCGGCAGCGCCATGCTTGAGTTTAATGGGGGAGCACCACCGGAATGCCTGGCACAGGACAGTTCTGTTATGAAAGCATGGAAGATATCGGATAATTGGGTGACTGAACCTGAGGGCAGTGAAATGATGGAGCGTGTAGGTCGCTTCACCTTTCAAATAAGACCTGGAACGTTTTTTCAGGTAAATCCCGGTGTCGCTGACAGGCTTATCTCAACTGTTGCAGATGCATGTCATGGTGATTTGAATATCCTTGACCTCTACGGTGGTTCCGGAACTCTTGCACTCCCGCTTGCAGCATCCGGCGCGAAGGTTGTCTCTGTTGAGATAAACCCCGACGCTTCTCTTTCAGGAAGAAAAGCGGCTTTGATGAACGGTGTCGATTCGGTCAGTTTCGTGACAGGTTCTGCCAGACAGTTCCTGACAAACTCATCGGGGTCAGGCAGATCATGGGATACGGTTATAGTAGATCCGCCTAGGGCCGGACTCGGTATCAGAATCTCGAGGCTCCTCAGAAGAATCAATTCAGGGAGAATCATCTATGTGAGCTGTAATCCTTTCTCCCTGGCAAGGGATATTCGTATTATCACTGAGAAAGACTGGACAGTACTTTCGGTTAAACCGATTGATATGTTTCCTCAGACAGATCATATTGAAACAGTGGTTCTGCTTGAGAGAAAGGGAAAATTATGACCACAGCAGTGATTTCGCTGGTTCTCATGATAGGTTCGGTAAAGCAGACAGGGCTTCCTCTTGAGGATCCGCTCAACTGGTGGATATACATGTTCGAAACTGTAGCGAGTGAGATGCTGCCGGGCAGTTTCCCGGCAACTGACGCGGAAGAATTATTTACAGAGATCATATCCACAGATGAACTTGAGGGAATCGGAAGATTCATTTATGAAAGAAGCCTTCCGCCTGGTAATCTGCCCGGTAAGAACAGCTTCAAGCTTGCTGCACAGGGAACAATCGCAGGCGAAATCCTCTATCTGGAAGATGCTTTCGAAACGAGATGCGGAGCAACTGGAAGGATTTTCGTCGATATCCTTCCATCTCTTTTCATGGATGAAAGATTGTCGATCTGGGCAGGTTCTGACGAGAATCCCCCGGATTATTTCACTCCATTCCATGAAGGTGCAGAACCGGGAAGGCATCTGTACATCGACTGGGGATACATCAGATGGAATCACGAGACGATCTCAATCAGTTTTGGAAGGATTCCACAGAAATGGGGTCCAGGCAGATTCACTCAACTGCTCATCTCAGACAACAGCCCTCCACTCGATATGCTGAAAGTGGGATTCAGCCTCTGGAATGTTCTTGAATTCACCGGTTTCACTTCCACGGTGAACAGTGATTCCGGTACCTATCTGGTCGCCCACCGGCTCGATGTAAAGCCCCTCTCAAATCTCAGAGTCGGCCTCAGCGAGTCAATACTCTTCAAGGCGAGCGGACTGGATTTTGCATACATGAATCCTGTTATTCCATGGTATCCTGTTCAGTGGAATGAACGTGTTGATGACAACGCATTCCTCTCTTTTGACGCAACATGGAAGCCCCTGAACGGAGTCGAAACCTACGGAGAATTGCTTATTGACGATATTCAGTATGAGAATATACATAACAGACCGAATAAGCTGGCCTGGACAGCAGGTATCTCAACCTTCCTGCCGTCATTGCAGCTGGGTACTGTGGCTGAGTACACAAGAATTGACAGATACGTCTACAGTCAGCGTGAGCCACGGAACTACTACCTGCATAATGGTTCGATCATAGGATCAGGACTTGGACCCGATGCGGACAAGATCACGCTTTCAGCCGGAACTCCAGCTCTCTGGCCTCTTCTGGCAGGGGTCACTCTGGATCATACCAGACATGGCGAAGGTACAGTTCAGGAAGGCTGGCCGGATTCGGTACAGGCAGGTGGGAATTTTCCGTCCGGTATTGTGGAATACTCGACAGGAACTGAGCTTCACCTCAGCTGGTATCCGGTGGATTTCCTGGAGGCTCACGGGAAAGTGAAGAACACATGGATAAGAAATCAGAATCATGTTTCCGGAGAAAACGGCTCCAACCTGACCTCGTCACTCGAACTCATCTGGACCTGGTAGGAGACGTATTACATTTCTTTAACCTGTAAAACAGGTTTTGTATTTCAGCTGATGGGATTTCAGTTAAGTGGATTTCCGTAAATTCCCGGAGTACTTCCCTCAATTACTCTCGCATCGCATATACTCCTGAAGAAATCCACGGGACCTGCATCACCGATGATCGTATATCCGTAACCCGCTTCCCTCATGCTTCTAAGGCATGAAAGAACGAGTACTCTGCCGATACCTCTGCCCCGATCGATCTCAAGGGTACCGATCGGACCAAGAAAACCTTTCGCGGTACAGTCCCAGCAGCAAAAGCCTGTTATCTTCCCTGTTTCCTGTTCTGAGGCAATAAGTACTGTTGGAGGGGTTGAAGAAAGCCCGACTCTGGCCTCTGCTTCCCAGCCTTCACTGAAATTTTCTTTTATGAATGAGAGTACTCCGGGTGACTGGTGCGCAAGCGGTTTCCCGATCCAGATGCCCTTGACATTCTCAACTTCAGGGAGATTGAACAGCGGAACAAGCAGATCAGGCAAAATCAGCCTGCTCCACCTGAAAGTAACATGTTACGAAGGAACATGAAGCTTTCGTTGCCTGTGAAAACGTAGATAGTGCTTAGAATAAGACCGAGTACTAGAAGAAACATGATAACAGCCTTACAGGCATCCTGCCCTTTAACGGCTCCGAGTTGTTTGGGTTCCATTCCGAGGTATGCGCTGGCGGCATATAGTTCTTCACCGATAAGAGTGTAATCGCAGGTTGTTATGAAGAATGGAAGCTGTGTCACAGCATCGGTTCCGGCGATCTGGATTGCTCCGGAAAGTGAACCTGTTTCGGCAAGAAGCAGTGATTCAGCCCAGAACATGCCAAGATAGAAATTAGTAGCAGGTCTGTCCCTCATCATAATACCGTTAACACCCGCAACAAACGCGAACTGGCTTGTGGTAAGGAAAAAGACTGAATCCGGATCGTACGAGTCAGGGCGTCCCGCTTCAAGGTACGCCTGCTTTACTGATTCTGTTGCCACAGTGTATACGATTGGATCGCAGTTGGGAACAAGGAGTGAAGTCTGGTATTCGGCAACTTTTCTGGCAACCCTCCCGAGAATGGTTAGACTCGCGATAGTGGCAACATCGGATATGGTTGAAAGACCGGGAACATACAGGATAGGTTTGCCCATCTCGGTTGCTCTTCCAATCGCCTCATCAATAGCATCGATTCCCGCAATTGGTCTGAGGTACATCTTTATGCCGCGTTTGGCTTTTCCGAAGTAGTAGAATATCAATCCGATAAAAAGCAATCCCGCGATAAGAACGGATATCTCATCGGAAGCGATGAATTCCCCTTTTGAGGTTACGGGTGATACAAAGCCCTCACCGACCAGTGTATCTCCCGCCATTGTGATTGCAGCAGGCCTGAACATATATCGGACGCCCGGTTCAATGATAAAATCGGGATCGTATCCGTCGACCAGGAATTCACCTTCAAGAGGAAGAGCTTCTGAAAGGACAAGGTTCCAGTAATCATCCGGTTCATCAACCTGTTTCCGGTAGATAATACATGAAAGAAAATTTTCTGTCTCTTCAGCCGGAATGGACAGGTACAGTTGAAGGTGGTCTCCCGCATCGTTTGGACAGTCCTGCACATCAGTGATTTCTATTGTTGGCTGAAACAGCATCAGAGCGGTGAGTATGATTGAACTTATCATGCGCGGACGTCCTTTTCTCTGGTCACAGTACAATATTCAATATCAAGTAGTATGCATGTCAGAATAGAAAAAAGAAAGGTTTTCAATTCTCTGTTCTTGTTCCCAGATATTGCTCGCCAACAAGCACTTTGCTCATTACAGCGATATCATGTCTCCTGTGCCATCCTGTCTTCTCGTAAAACTTTATTGCGGAGTTATCAGTATAGATGAATAGGTGAGCCTTTTCGATACCGGCTTTCCGGAGCGCGCTCTCCGCAGCGTTCAAAAGTTCAGTACCTGTTCCTTCTCCCTGGAGGGATTCGTCAACTGCCAGATGATAGATATAACCGCGTCTTGAATCGTGCCCCGCCATAACAGAACCGACAATCCTATCATTCAGATGTACGATAAAACAGTATTCACCGTTCCTCTCAAGAAATCTCTCGAATCCTGCTCTGCTATCGGCTCCGGTCATGGTTGTTCCTGAGAAACTGCTCCAGAGGTCTACCAGGGATGAGTAATCATCCTTTCTCATCAACCGCATCATCTGCTTTATCGATTCCTTTCATCAAGAACCTCTCGATAGAGTCTCAGGTAATCATCAACAGTAGATTCAATATTGAAAAGAGAGGCTCTTTTCAAACCACACAGACCCATCTTTCTCGCACTGTCCTGATTATCGATAAGATTCGAAAGGGCTTCAGCCATCTCCCCTGGTGAATGGGGATTTACCAGAGTTCCGCAGCTTCCATCCCTTCCGACCACATCACCGATCCCGGGAACATCAGAAGCCACAACGGGAAGCCCCGAAGCCATTGCCTCAACCGCGGCAATACCGAAACGGTCCCGCGCGGATGGCATAAAGAAAATATCGGCTCCCTGCATTAGAGCAGGTATATCCTTCACATCACCTGGGAAATCCATATTTGAAGAAACGCCAATCTCAGTGGCAAGTTCTTTCAGTTCGTTTTCAAGAATACCACTTCCGGCTATCACGTATTTCAGATCAACTTCGCAATCGCGGTGAAGTATAGAGAATGCTTTTAAAGCGGTATTGTAATTCTTCGCATCCGTGAGTCTTCCCACAGATAGTATTACTATATGGTTTCTGTCACTGAATATTGAAGCGGCATTGAATTCATCAAGATCGATCCCGTTTGATATTACTTCAAGGCGATCAGAAATCTGCGGAATCCAGCGCTCAAGCTCCGCTGCGGCTCCGTCACTGACGCATATGACACGATCGTACAATGTATAGAACAACCTGTCTGTGAGTCTTCCGGATAATGATCCACGTCTGCGGTTTGAAGTACTGTGCTCAGTTGTTATCAATCGCCCATTCAAAGGTTTTCCCTCCCTGACAAGACTGACAATCAGTTGTGAGGGAAACAGGTGTGAGTGAATTATGTCAGCATGCTCAAGAAACGTTTCCTTCTGCAGCCCGGCCAATCTTGAAAGTGCCCTTGGATCGTAGGGAGAAGAAAGCCCAAGAGAGAATATTCCGGTTTCCAACCACCCGTACTCACTTCCAGCTATGGAGATGAGAATGCTTTTTTCCCCGCGAGTGCGGTATCCTCGATGCAGGCTCAGAGCGAGCCTTTCAGCTCCCCCCGTTTCAAGACTATTTATTACCTGAGTAATATTCATTGATATTTTCCC
>JAUWJE010000268.1 GCA_030607835.1 Candidatus Fermentibacterota bacterium
AAAACTTGCTCTCTCGGTGAATGGTGTACTGGATGTACATGATCTCAGAACTCGGTTTCATGGAGATGGAATTCAGACTGATATGCATATTGTTGTTGACGCTGATCTTCCAGTGGAAAAGGCATTTTCAATTATGAAATCAGTTGAACAGGCGCTTTATCATCTCGGACCTGGTGTCACCGATGTCCTTGTTAGACTGGAACCTCGGAAAACGAAAATTCCTGTTTCAGAATCAGAAAAGTGAAAAGATCTGCTTCAATAATCAGTACTTGTTCCCGATTAGGAGAAGTATATACTTATGTGAGTTCTTTATTCTGAGAGAGGACGGTAATGAGTTTCTGCATCAGCAGCAGTGCTTTCAGAAATAATGACTACATCCCATTCTGGTACACAAAACCAGGTGGTAATTCATCCCCGCCAATCGGCTGGACGGAACCCCCTGAAGGAACGCGTAGCCTTGCTCTGATTGTAACGTGTCGGGATCAGATAAATCATAAGGAATACTGTCACTGGGTAATGTATAATATCCCTCCTCGGGAAGGGGCTGTTCAAGGGAAGCAACCTCACAACGATGTGGTGTTCGATGGATCCTTGCAGGGAGTGAACAGCTTTGGATTCCTTGGATGGGACGGTCCGGATGAAGAAAATTCGGGTCAAGCCATGGTTTTCACGCTATATGCTATTAATACCAGGCTTAATCTACCTCCAGCGGCTTCCCGGGATGATGTTGAGGTTGAGATGAAGCGGCATATTCTGGAACAGACCGAACTAATTGGACTGTGCTAATCCTTGTGACGAACATTCTCCATTATTAATGATCAGCAATCGGGAGGAACGATTGAAATCTCGGGAAATGAGAAGTGAATTTGCTTCCTGCTGGAATTTCGATCTGGATATCGTATTTTTGAATCACGGATCTTTCGGAGCCTCTCCAACAGAAGTGAACAGCTATCGATCATGTCTTCTGGATCGGATGGAGAAGCCGCCTGTTGATTTCCTTTTGAGGGAATACATGCCGCGAATCCCTGGAATTCTTGAGAAACTCGAAAATTTCACCGGTGCTTCTCCGGGTTCCATAGTGCTTGTCAGCAACGCGACTACTGCAATAAATACTGTGTTCTCCAATCTTTCAATCAACCCAGGGGATGAACTGATAAGCACAGGACAGGAATACTTCTCGTCAGCCAATATTATTAGAACGAATGCTGCGAAGTACGATGCAAAACATGTTGAGGTGCCAATAGAAAATCCCGTTTCAGGCTCTGATCAGGTTATCGATTCAATCCTGTCTGCAGTAACATCAAGAACCATTCTTGTTCTGATAGATCACATCTCCAGCCCCACAGGAATGGTTTTACCTGTGAAGGAACTTGTCAGCAGGCTTGATCAGCTTGGAATAGATGTTCTTGTGGATGGTGCTCATGGTCCTGGTATGATTCCCTTGAATCTTGAGGAACTCGGCGCGGCTTACTATGCAGGTAACTGTCATAAATGGATGTGTGCTCCGAAGACATCAGCATTACTGTATGTCAGGCCGGACAAACAGAGGAATTTCAGACCAGCTGTGATGAGTCACGTTGCTTCCGAATTCGATATTGAGATGTCCGATTTCCAGATTGAGTTCTTCTGGAACGGCACAATCGATCCGACACCCAGAATGTCTATTCCATTCACCATCGATTTTATGGAGAATCTGCATCCGGGTGGATGGACCGGGATAATGAATGAGAATCATGATAAAGCTGTCAGGGCAGAAAGACTGATCTGCGATCGACTGGGAATTGAACCACTCTGCCCTGAGAACATGATAAGTGCTATGGCAGCTGTTTCACTCCCCTGGAGACCGCCGTTGGATGTACCTCACCCGGAGGGGATTGACCCACTTCAGAACTGGCTTCTTCACGAAAAACAGATCGAAATTCCTGTTACCTTCACAAGCAGTCCACAGGGTAGATTCCTCAGATTTTCTGCCCAGCTCTACAACTCTGATGCCGAATTTGAATATCTGTGCAGGTCTTTGCTTGAAGCACCAATAAACCTATTGTAACGTAGAGATATCTTGAATACTTTCGGGTGGAAATATAGAAGGAGATTCACATGATTGTGCGAAAATATACAGATATAGAAGCGGTTGATGTTGAGATTGAGGGAGCAGAGAGAGTGAAAATTCGAGTCATCATCGGCGAGGATGATGGAGCTCCCAATTTCATAATGCGCCGCTTCACTATTGCCCCTGGTGGAAAGACTCCCTATCACACACATTCGTGGGAACATGAGGTTTATGTTCTAAACGGCAGGGGAGAAGTGCGGCAGAAGGATTCAGCGAAAGAACTGTCTGCAGGATCTGTTGTTCTTGTCGTACCGAATGAAGAGCATAACTTTGTAAACACCGGAGAAGAACCACTGGATTTCCTCTGCGTCGTTCCCAAATAGGATCAAACCCAGTGTTTAAATATTATTCTGTCTGCTGGATCACATCCTGCATCCACTCCTGAGCTTCAAGCAGGGTGCTTCTACTGACTCTGTGAGGACCATTCCAGGATTTGAATACAACTTCCATTCCGTAGTTTTCCAGTATCTCTACTGTGTGCGCTCCTTCTGCGAAATCAACCGATTCATCCATTGTTCCGTTCGCCACGAATGCATTCATATCTGAAACATTCCCTGTAGCTGATTCAGGTATGAAATTTGTATCAAATCTTCCTCCGAATCCTATCAGCCCCGAAAACTCGTCAGGATATCTCAGCCCCGTCAGCCATGTAAGACCACAGCCCTGAGAAAAACCGAAGAGAAAAACTTCTGAGATATTGTAGGTTTCTCTCAAGTTTTTCACCACTGCCTCCACATATCCTGCAGAAATCATATCAAGTTCAAAAGTCTCGATTGAATCCGCTCC
>JAUWJE010000117.1 GCA_030607835.1 Candidatus Fermentibacterota bacterium
TCCCAATTTACCAGCCTGACGTTTAAGATCCGCTGTATCATCAAGAATATCCAGTACAGCGGAAAGAACGGATTTCGATTCAATAAACCACTTCACAGAATCATGTCTTTTCCGGATTTCTTCTCCGTCTCTCAGAGGTGACAGGAGCCATTTTCTCCACTCTCTGCTGCCAGCGGATGTCCTTGTCTCATCTGTGATGTCCGAGAGGATTCCGGATTCTTCCCCTGGAGGGGCTTCCGTGATATTGAGCGAACGGGCACTGCCCCTGTCAATAATCAGGCAGTCATCACGTCGGTACATTCCACTGAAACTCAGGTGTGCCACGTCCATTTTCTTCGTATCCCGGATGTAGGCCAGCAGAGCTCCGAGAGCTGATAGAGCAGGACTGAGGAGTCCAAGACCCAGCCCTTCCAGAGCAGATAATTCAAGAATTGTCTCTATCTGGGATACAGCAGTGTCATGGTCGAACTTCCAGCTTTCAAGCCTGGTAATCTCACAATTTGATAATGGGTCAATCTTCTGATTATCTGCCACAAGAAGCTCGGATGGAGTTTTTCTCGCGATTTCACCAGGCAGCAGTGCCGAATCCATTTCCGCAGCTTCAATCTCACCTGTTGAAATATCACAGAAAGCAAGCCCGCCTGTTCCTGAATCATTAAAAACAGCCGAACCCAGGAGGATAGTTCTACGCTCATCAAGTGCCGATCCACTAACCAGTGTTCCGGGTGTAATGACTTCAATTACATCCCTTTTCACAAGCCCCTTTGCCAGTGCGGGATCTTCAGTCTGCTCACAGACAGCAACTCGATACCCCGCTTTAATAAGTTTTGAAAGGTATCCGTCCAGCGCATGCCATGGAAAACCAGCCAGAGGTATTTCATCGCCTGTATCCCTGCTTTTACCCCTGGATGTGAGGGTTATTCCCAGAACCTTTGATATTGTTCTGGCGTCTTCGTAGAATGTCTCATAAAAATCACCCATCCTGTAAAGAAGTATCTCGTTCTGATACTTGTTCTTGATCTCCATGAACTGCTGCATCATCGGTGTTCTCATACTTGCAGCAGCTCTATTGCCTGTGAGACCAAGCTGTGTGGAACTATTCCTCTTCTGCACATTTCCGTTCCGGTTGGACAGGCTTTCCCGCCGTGCCGGTGGCATGGTCTGCATTTCAGACCATTGACCATGTAGTTCCCTGCGTACTCCTGTCTCCAGAAACCAAGTACCGGTGAAGTGGATGTGAATACCACAAGGACGGGAATTCCAAGAGCTTTCGCGAGATGGGCAGGACCGGAATCAGGAGAGATCAGGAGATCCATCGTTTCAATTCGTTCGATCAGGTTGCCAGTTCCTCCATCTCCGGCACGCACTTTAACAGACTCTCTTCCCACTGATGCCGCTGTCTCGAAAGCTTCTGCTCTGTCTTTCTCATCACCAAGAAGAATCACTTCAGCATTGTGCAGATCTATGAAGAGTCGTGATACTTCGGAGATAACGCTGTCAGGAATTGATTTCAGTCGCCATCGGCCACCGACCACGATTCCAATCCGAAGACGATCATTATTTGAAAAGTTTCTTCTTTCAAGAACAGGATCAATATCATCATTCAATCCGGTGACACCGAGAAACTCACTGCTGCGCAAAGGCATGATATCGGAGCTTCCTCCCAGTATCTCGTGCCTCAGTTTTCTGTTCATTCTGAATTTTCCTGATACCCGCATGCCCTTTGTAGCCATCCTTGTGGCAAAATTACACTGGAGATCAATCAGTATTTCAGGGGCTATTTTATGTATAATTCTCCGCAATTCAAATAAGCCGGCGTCAGATGAGTATGGAACAGCTTCAATATCGCCCGGCATTCTATCAACAACAGGCAAATATTTCTCCAGCGTCACAAAATTCACTTTAGAAGATTTAGAAAGATGTGTCGCAGCAGGTTGAGCTAGCACAACATCACCGAGTGAATGAAGACGAATCAGCACAGCTTCATTCATGGGAGAACTGCATATCATAGAGTCTCTTGTATTTCCCATTCTTCTCTAGCAATTCGCTGTGTGTTCCCTCCTCCGCGATCATTCCGTCCTCGATATAAAGCACTCTGGACGCCTTCCGGATTGTACTGAGTCTGTGCGCTATAACCACTGCGGTTCTTCCTTTAATCAGGGCGTCTATCGCTTTCTGTACAAGTCTTTCTGAATGGGTATCAAGAGCGGATGTGGCTTCATCAAATATCAGAATATCAGGATCTTTGAGCACAGCACGAGCAATAGCCAGTCTCTGTTTCTGTCCACCAGACAATCTGGTTCCTCTTTCAGCTATGACCGTGTCAAATCCTTCTGGAAATTCTTCAATGAAATCCAGAGCATTCGCGACGGAAGCGGCCATTTTCACCTTCTCAAGAGGGATGCTCACCTCACCGTAAGCGATGTTGTTACGAATAGAATCGTTGAAGAGAACGGTTTCCTGGGTAACTACGCCCAGACAGCTTCTGAGGGCATTTATATCAATGCTTCTCAGATCGATTCCGTCAATCAGGATATTGCCTGAATCCGGATCATAGAACCTGGGAATCATGTCTGCAATTGTACTCTTTCCTCCGCCACTGGGTCCAACCAGAGCCACAATCTCTCCCTTACTGACAGTAAAGGAAAGATCTGTAAGAATCTGAACACCCGGTTCATAACTGAAACAGACATCTCTGAATTCAATCGAATGTTGAAATGAATTGAAAGGCACAGGGTTCAAAGGTTGAATTATCGATGGAGATCTGTCAAGAAGACTGAATACCCTCTCAGCGGACGCCAGCCCCGTCTGTATACGGCTGTTGGCTCTGCTGATTGTTTTAATCGGCTTCATCAATGAAAGAGCTGCAGCGAGAAACACAAGGAATCGCCCGGTTGTAAGAGACCCTCCCGCAAGGATTTCCTTTCCGCCGTAAAACATCAGGAAACCGCTTGCTATCGCACCCATAATCTCCGTTACCGGGCTTGCAAGAGCTCTCTCGCGTTGAAGGGAAGTCTCCGTTCTGCAGTGAATGTCGAGTATACCGGCGAATTTTGATACTTCGAATTTCTCCATGGAGAACGCCTTTACAACTCTTATTCCAAATATCGTTTCCTGCAATATGGCTGAAAAATCCGCGAGTCTTTCCTGAGCATAATGAGTTTTCTTTCTCAATCTGCGACTTATTATCAGAATAAAGAACATCGCCGGTGGAAATATCAGGAGAGTAAAAAGAGCAAGCCGCCAAGAAGCCAGCAGCGCAAGTCCAAGGTATACCAGCATTAGCAGAAATTCGCGTGGTATGCTCATAAGCATCTCTGTCATGGCCCAGTTCATATTGCCGACATCTGAAGTGAATCTGGCCATGATATCTCCGGATCTTGCGGTGCTGTAGAATCCCATATCAAGTTTAAGAAGATGAGAATACAGTTTCTCTCTGATATCTCTCACCACTCCCTGTTCGGCTCTTGATAGAAAAAATACCTGCATGTAGCCAAGAACATTCTTCAGCAGAACCATGAGAACGAGTCCCATAATGATAGCGATGAGAACCTGTTGTGGATTTGATTTTCTGAAACTTTCTCTGAAAGCTTCAATCACTTCACCGCATGCAGATGCGGTTTGATCCGGATTAAAAGAGATTACAGCAGATCCTAATCTGTTAAAAGCAGGAACAACATTTTGCTTTATTACAACATTAAGGTCATCGTATTCTTCAAGATTACCTTCTCTTGAGAGAACGTCATCAAAGAGCGGAAGTATCATACCCAGTGACGCTCCGCTGAACAGCGCAAAGAAGACCAGGCATATTACGGCGCCAACCATCCATTTCCAGTATGGCCGAACGAATGAGAGTACTCTCAGAGCTGTGTTTTTCTTTTTCATAGTAGACACTATCTTCACAATAATGAGCGTTCAGGTCAAGGATCCACACACTGGAACAAACAGATCATAATGTGGTATAATACTTGAAGACAGGAACCAAAAGAATTTTAAGGAGAGAGTTTTGACTGGAAGAATCATTACCACTAAACGCACAGCAAAGGACCCGCGATCTGACTCAATGCTTATGATCGCCCTTTGCAATGGTGATGAAGATGCATTCTCAGAGGTTATAAGACGCTTTCAGGCGCCTATCTACTCACTGCTTATCAGAATGCTCGGAAATGAGGAAGACGCACAGGAACTCCTGCAACTTACATTCTGCAGGGTTTACAGATACAAAGAAAGATTCGATCCTGACAGAAAACTTGTAAATTGGATATTCACTATCGCCAGCAATCTGGCTAAGAAAGAATGGCGAAGAAGATCAAGATGGGTGAACGTTCCTCTTGAATACGTCAACCTTACAAGTCCCGGCAAAACAGCTCCGCATTACGATGCTGGACGAGTCCAATTAAAAGCTTCGATTGAGGAAGCTATCGATAGACTTCCTCATCATTATCGCGAACCTTTCATTCTCAGAGAAAAAGAGGCGATGTCTTACGAAGATATCGCTGAGATCCTTTCAATAAAACTCGGGACAGTTAAATCCAGAATAAACCGGGCAAGAGGTTACTTGAGAGAGTATCTCGAAGATGTATGGGAAGAATGGAAATGAATTGCTCAAAAGCTTTGAGACTTATCAGTCTTGTTATTGACGGAGAGGCGACAAAACAGCAGAAAAGACTGCTTGATTTTCACCTGATGGGCTGTGACTCATGTAAGAAAGCTCTTCTCATGTTAAAAGACATCTCCAGTCAGACCCGTGATCTTCCAGCGCCCACTCCTCCTGAAAATCTCGAGGAAATGGTTCGTGAAATGGTAAGCAGAAGTCAGGATACGCATCAAACAAGATTCAAATTTCGTAGGATGTTTCTTGCGGCTCCGGCTGTTGCTGCTCTCTTGATCCTTTCTATCACTCTGTTCCCTGTATCCTCCACCCAGGAGAGCATTATCGATATTGGAATGAGCGATATGATACACTTTACATCGAAGGACGATCAGGATCATATGACATCCAAATCAAGGATAAGAACAGCACCTCTTTCTGTCTATTCCAGGCAGGCAAGCCTGATTTCCTTCTAGGAAAACTAAGGAAGCAATGATCTTTCTTCTCCTCCTCTCATTAATTTTCAAGACACAATCGAGCGTTATAGAACAGGTTCATCCGATGAGAACCGGAAGTATGCCGGGAACAATCGACATCTCCACAGCAGTTTCAATATCCCCTTCTCACGCGGTCGCCCTCTGTATGTTCTGTCCGGGCACACCGGTAACTCTGGATATGGAAACCGGGATGATCACTCCAGATTCAATCATCTTTTCTCCTGACCTTGGAATGGTCCTGCTTATTTTCAGTGAAGATGTATTTCAGGAGTACCAGATTCCATCAGAATATCTTCCCGGGATTGGGGAAGCACTGCAGATAATAGGACAGGAATTGAACGGAACTGTTACTGTTGAGGGTACGATAATGGAACAGTATCCGGATGGAGCTGTCCTTCTCGCTTCTGAGCTGAGAGAAGGATTGATGGGAGCTGCTGCTTTTGATGACAGCGGCAGGTTTGTCGGTATCATTACAGGCACAATACAACCGGAATTTCAGTTCGCTGAAAACACCGATCAGGATTATCTTGTCCTTTATCCAAGTCAGATCTGGTACATGTGGGCGCAGCTGGCCATACAATCAGAAGAATACAGTGGAAAGCCGTTCGGTGTGATAGCGCTATCGAGTATTTCAATCAGCCGAAACAGACCGTCAGGAATTCAGCTTATCTCTGTTACCGAAAGCAGTACTGCATGGAATATCGGTCTGAGGCCGGGGGACCTGATTACACATATAAACAACATCCCTGTCTATCATCCGGAAACTCTCAGGGGTTTGCTTATTCTATCGGAAGATACTCTTGAAGCCAGGATTCTAACCAGAAATCAGGAAAGATTATTACTGATCCCCCCTGTATTACAAACTAACTAATTATCTTTTCAGGATATAGACGGTTTTATACTCCGCGGAACAGATAACAGCTCTCAAACCGTCGCTGCTTATGGCAATGCTCTGAGGATATCCGAATTTGGTGGTTCTTAGTTCAATCTGTCCGCTTTCAGCAACAATGACCATTCCATAATTCTCACATGCAGCATATGCATAACTCCCGTCAGGCATTGATTCTGCCGTTGTCGGGACAACCGGGAATGTTATCATCTTATATAAATCACAATTTTCCTTTTTGATAAACCAGAGTTCATTGCTTCCTTCCACAACGGCACAGATAAATCCCTGAGGCCCAGGAAAGAGACTTATAACATCACCCGGAACTTGACACGATCCGATTTCCGTCCATGTCTCAGTATCAAAAGCTGCTATGACCATTCTGGATCCACCTGCGAGGAATATCACATCTCCGTTCTGATCTGCCACGATTCCCTGGCAATCAGTCAGGAGTTTGGATGGGATACCAATAA
>JAUWJE010000026.1 GCA_030607835.1 Candidatus Fermentibacterota bacterium
TGCAGGTTTCCCAAACACATTGTATTGGCAATGCAGCAACAGTAGTTACTCACGTCTCAGTCCTCTATTCATGGGATAACGTTATTCAGATGGTTCTTGATGGAAAGCAGATAAGAGTTGTAAGTCATCTTGACGGTCAGAGGAGAGTTGACAGCACTTTCTCCCTTGGTGGAGAAGGAGTTATAGGAACCTGTTTCGATACAACCGAGAGTTTCCAGGCAGAAAACCGCCTGAGAACAAGCAGAAAGATGAATCAGGCTTACTTTCATTCAGTGAGTACTGGATTGGTTCTATTTGATAAGGATTATCGGATATTAGTAGCTAACCGTGCATTTGGACGGATGTTCGGTCTTGTTGAGAACCTTCTTGGTATTCATCTGAATGAGATCCTTCCGAGGGAGAGTTTAGCCATTGTCGAGGATCAGACCAGAATTCTCTTTAACGGTTATGGAAATAAAGAGAATGAAATGGCCAGGATAATCAGATTTGTTCTTCCAGATGAAACCAGAAGAGTCATTTCACAGAATATCAAACCTATTATGGAGGAATCCGGAGATGTTTTCTATGCAGTCGGTATTTTCGAGGATGTATCCGAGAAATCGATTCTGCTTGATAAGTACAACACTTACCAGAACAGAATCAAGGAGATAAGCAGACTTGCTTCGATGTTCTCCAAAGATCAATCTGACAATATGAATGGGATACCTGAAGTGCTTCGTGAATGTTTTTCTGCAGAAGCGGTTGCAGTCTATCTTTTAGATCCTCTGGGTGATATTGAGCTTGCGGGAAAAACTGCGAAATGGCCTGAAGCTGCTCCGGAGTCTTTTGCCGATCTGCGTCTTGCTTCTTTCATGCTTGATTCGCATTCCAAGTATCAGCTCAATGGAGACGAGATTGGAGTTCTTAATTCCTGGTTTGGGAATTGTCTCATATTTCCGATTGAATCGGACGAAAAAAACTATGGTTACATAATTGCAGCTGACGTGGATAATACGGCTCGATCAGAAATTTTCTCGCTTGCGAAAATATCCACTCAGATGCTTGAACTTCTAATGAGTTCCATTGATAAATCAACGGAAATTGAACAGCTGGATCTTCTGCTGAATAGACAGAGTAAACTTGCCAGCAGCATTATCACTGCCCTTGATATTCCGGTTGCTGTTTTCAGAGTCGACTGGTCTGTCATTCTCTGGAATGATCCGATGGAAGCCCTTACAGGAGTATCTTTTGATCTTGCTAAAGGTCGATCTGAATTAGCTGCAAGTGTTCTTTTTGATGATATTGGCGGAATAGCAGCGGTTCAAAGGATTGCTCGAGATGGAATGACAGAGTATCCTGAATCATGGGAAGTTACAAATCAGGACGGAACCACGACCAGGTGTGCATGGCGCCTTTCAAGGACTGAATCAGTTGAAGGCGGAAAGCTTGAACCTGTTTTGATTGTTTCCGGAATCAAATCTGATGACATTTACAGTATACAGGCAGCGAAAAAGGCGGCGGATATGTATACGTCCCTTAGCAGGGGAACATCCTCACTGCTTTCCGCCTCAGATAGATCGAAGGTTGTGGAAGCGGCGGCAACTGCTTTTCTTGAGATATCCGGTGCATCCAGAATTACTCTGAGCATTCGAGGCATGAAGCCGATCACTAGAACTTCGTATGATTTCAAATCAACCGCGATTGAATCTCATCGCTGGACACTGGCTATTGAAACCGATACCGATATTATTGGAGAATGTATCTTTCAGGGAGGTAAAGAATATACTGCTCTGAATGATTTTGCTAGAAATGTCGCCAGGACATGTGCTGAACTTGAGAAAACAGCTATCGGACGACGCTTTGCTTTCCTTGCGCAAAAGGCAGCTGGAAAATTCCTGATTACAAACAGCAGCGGTAGAATTCTACTCTCGACCTGGATTCAGGTTACAGATGGTATTATTTCAAACAGATCAATATATGATGTATTCTCAGGCTCAGAATGGGTGTATCTTGATTCAATGATACTGGGGATTCTCAAGATTGGCAGATTGAATATGCTTCTGAAAACCGAAAATGGGGAAGAGCTGCGGGTTGCTGCTGTTGCTCTTAACGGACTTGACGCAGAACCGATTATTATCTGGTGGCCTGTAGTTGAGTCATCTTATATTTCTCAGCTTGAATATCTTGATAGAAGTGAAGAAGCTGCTTACGCTCTTCTTGATGTGCTTAATGATCTCTCTACTTCCATTGGCAGAGGTTTCATCCGGATAAAGGAAGTTCTGAATCCAGGTCACCCTGTTGCTGCTGTTCTTAATACAGCCAGATATGCTTTTGAGGGGTTGACTAAAGATTACCTGTATCTCCGGTTGCTTCAGACCGCGTGGAATTGTGTACCTGAACAGATAGATCCTGAATCGTACCTGGATGGAATCAAATCAGCCTTTCTGGAGAACGGATTGCTGCCTCCGAACATATCCATATCTGGTGAACTGTATGATATCTGCGGTAATAGAGATCTCCTCCAGGAAGTGACAGCACAGCTGTGCTATGTTGTCTGCACGAGCGGTAATCCGGTTTTTAATGTATCACTTGTCAACAGGAGAGAAATCAAGGAACCGCTTGATCTCAATAAAGGGACTGAGCAATTCATCAGGATAGTTCTGCGGTGTTCGGATGGAAGAGTGCTTTCAGGAATATCTGATGATTTCCCTGACATCAGCACCCCATTTGATTTCAGCAGCGGATTGAACGCAGCCTCTGAGGTATTTCTTCTTTCCCTGATACTCAGACTCAGCGGAGGAACACTCATACTTGATGATGATACCACATCACTTACTATTCTGTTACCCTGCATGAAATAGAGTTTCAGTATATACTTTACTGTTGAAGCGTTTATCTTCATACTAGCGGTTCGTTAATAAGCAACTGTTACATTCATGGAGGATTGAATTTGGATCCCTACGATTTCAGAGAACTTGAGAATAAGTGGAAACCTGTCTGGGAAAAGATGAGTCTCTACAAAACCGGAACTGATCCCGATAAAGAGCCATTTTACTGCCTTGACTATTTTCCTTATCCATCCGGTGCGGGGCTGTCTGTTGGTCACTGCAAGAATTACATCCCTACAGACGTTATCTGCCGCAAGAAACGCATGGACGGATTCAATGTCCTTCATCCGATGGGGTGGGACGCTTTTGGACAACCCGCGGAGGAGTACGCAATTAAAACTGGTACACCCCCCGCGGAAGTGACCAGGATAAACTCCGACACATACCGCAGACAGATGAAGCTCATTGAAGCGAGTTACGACTGGAATCATGAAATCAACTCCAGTGATCCGGGCTACTACATGTGGACACAGTATTTTTTCAATCTTCTCTTCGACAGGGGTCTTGCGTATGAGGCGGAAAGCGACCAGATGTGGTGTCCGAACTGCAGGATAGTCCTCTCAAACGAAGAAGCTGCCGGTGGTATCTGCTGGCGTTGTGATGGAGAGGTAACCAGGAAAAAGCTGAAACAATGGTTCTTCAGGATCACAGAGTACGCTGACAGACTCCTCGAAGACCTCGATGATCTTGACTGGCCGGAGGGCATCAAGGCCATGCAGAAAAACTGGATCGGGAGATCAGAAGGTGCTTCTATCATCTTCGAGGTCCGGAATCCCGCATCGAGCGAAATCACAGAACTTCCCGTATACACAACCAGGCTCGATACAATCTTCGGGGCTACTTTCTGTGTTTTAGCTCCTGAACATCCGGATGCGGAGAAGATGACCACTCCGGAAAAACATGATGAGGTAATGGCTTACATCAGTAAAGCCATGTTAAAAAGCGATATCGAGAGGAGAGCGGACGCGGATAAGGAGAAGACAGGAGTCTTTACAGGCTGCTTCGCGATCAATCCCTACAATGGAGAGGAAATACCTTTCTACATCGCGGATTATGTACTTGCAGGATACGGGACAGCGGCAATCATGGCCGTACCGGCGCACGATGAGAGGGATCATGCGTTTGCCACGAAATTCGGTATACCCATCATTGAAGTTATTGCGCCCGGTGGAAAACCTCAGGGTGTTATTGCGGAAGCTACAGTCGCTGACGGACAGCTTCTCAACAGCGGAGAATTCTCCGGACTTGATTCAGAGGAAGCTAGAATCAGAATGGCGGCATACGCAGCCTCAAAGGGTTTTGGAAAAACTGATATCCGCTACAGAATACGAGACTGGCTCATATCAAGACAGCGATACTGGGGAGCTCCCATTCCAATCATCCACTGTGATACCTGTGGAGCCGTACCGGACAGAGACCTCCCTGTAGAGCTTCCTGCAATGGATAATTTCGAACCTGATGATTCAGGTCGATCACCCCTTGCCAGAGTTGAGGAATGGGTGAAAACGGTTTGTCCCGTGTGTGGAGATCCTGCTAAAAGAGACACTGATACAATGGCAGGATTCGTCTGCTCCTCATGGTACTTCCTCAGGTTTGCCTCTCCCTTTGAAACCGAAAGACCATTTGACCCTGAAGCCGTGAAGTACTGGCTGCCTGTAGATCTTTATGTAGGCGGCGCGGAACATGCTGTCATGCATCTCATCTACGCCAGATTCTGGACCAAGGTCATGTATGACGAAGGCATGCTTGATTTCACGGAACCTTTCATGATCCTCAAGAATCAGGGAATGATACTTGGAGCTGATGGACAGAAGATGTCCAAGTCCAAGGGAAATATTGTTACACCGGATGAGATGGTCGAAAAATTCGGGGCTGACGCTCTGAGACTCTACATACTTTTCATGGGACCTTTCGAGGCTGAACTCGGATGGTGCGAAGATGGTATCGCTGGTACTTACAGGTTTCTCAAGCGGTTATGGTCCGTGGTCAATGAAACTGCAGATCCGGAGAAAAAGCCGGCTGACGAAGATTTTACCGCTGAACTCCGTTACCAGCTAGCTAAAACACTGAAGAAGGTTTCAGAGGATATCGACAGTTTCAATTTCAATACGGGTGTCGCGGCCCTGATGGAGTTTCTTAACTTCTTATCCGCCAACAGAGATAAGGCCGGAGCAGCGAGAGACCTCTGGAGGAAAGCCATCCGTGAACTAATTGTAATCATGTCTCCGATGACACCGTTCATATGCGAAGAACTCTGGCATAGAATGAAGTTTCCGGGTGAGACTGTTATTACTCAGGAATGGCCCACATGGAACGAGGATGACCTGATTCTTGACACTATCGAGATGGTTGTTCAGGTGAAAGGAAAAATCCGCGCCAGGATTACCCTCCCCGCTGGAGCCTCAAAGGAAGAGATAGAAAGAGAAGCACTTTCCGATGAGAAGATCAGGGTGATTTTAGGCGGTTCTGAACCACGAAGGATAATAGTCGTTCCAGGCAAGCTGATAAACATCATCCCTTAACTAGACGGAGGATATCAGGATGGATATGGAAATTGTATTTCCAGGCGGCAAGAGGGTGAATGCCATATATGAAGACTTTACAATTTTGACCGATCAGTCTGTTCGTGGTGGGGGAGATGGTTCAGCACCTGAGCCGTTTGATCTTTTTCTTGCATCCATGGGAACGTGCGCTGGAATCTATGTACTGTCATTCTGTCAGCACCACGATCTTCCGGCTGAGGGTATAAAATTGATCCAGATTGCAGAGCGAAATCCAGAAACCAAGATGGTTGACAGGGTGAATATCGATATCAGGATTCCTGCTGATTTTCCTCAAAAGTATCGAAAAGCTCTGATTCGCTCGGCTGAGCAGTGTGCCGTAAAGAAACAAATCGCGGCAGGGCTCCCTGAATTCAACGTAACATCTAGTTGACTATGGGGTCGGACGCCACTTACGACACTTACAAAAAAGGTTATCTGAAATAACATCTGTGTTTCTTTACCGAACAAAAGAAAAAGGGCGGGAAAATCCCGCCCTTTCCTCTCTGCTTTTCGCAGAATCTATCTGGTGACAACCATATTAGTTACACCTGTCCAGTCGGCGGTTGAAATCCTTACGTGGTATACACCTGAAGGAATAACACTGCCATTTGTGTCTCTGAGGTTCCAGACAATACTGTGCTGTCCGGCAGCCATTTCCTCCGCTGCAAGAGTAGTCACGATTCTGCCTGTTATGTCGTAGACATCAATTCTTGCTGCGCCTGTTGCCGCAAGACTGAATGGTATTGTAACACTGCTCATGGCGGGACTCGGATAAATAGCATCGAAGTTGTTGATGAATTCAGATCCGCCTTCGCTTTCTTCAACACCGACACCTGTGACATTGATGGATCCCTGGTAGGACACATAGTCCCTTGCCCATGCAACAACAGACATCGTCCCTGTAGTTGAGGGGGAAACGAGGATTGTTACATTTCCACTGCCGTCGGTAGTACCTACTTCATAAACTTCACCCGACTGCCAGTCACCCTTTTTAAGGCATACTCTGGCGCCGATTACCGGTGAGCCTTCAGATGTAACATTAACGGTTACATTAGTGGTACCGGGAATACTGGCTGGATGTGAGGCGGATAAATCCGACGCGTCTATGAACCACATGGGGAGTTCAGGATCTCCGAAAAGATTGTACTCCTTCACACACCAGTCAGAATAGTCGTCGTTGATCGGAAGCATCTCGTCGCTGCCCATCAGGTGGGCTACTCCAAGAATATAGAGATCATCATTCCACATGACATCGTAGAAGTATCTGGAGAGAATCTCACTGTCACCATAACCTGGATTGGATGGCATACCCCATCCGTATCTGGCGTTGAAAGCTCCGAATCCTCCACCATTTGGAGAAGCTAGCCATGCGTCACCCATGCATTCGTAACCATCGAGCCAGCCTATCCAGCATGAGATCGAGTTCCAGATCGCGGGAAGTCCGCCATCTGAGATGTTGGTCTGAGCCATGAAATGACCGGTTGTATACATTCCACCCGGCAGAGAGAAGTATGTTCGCGAACCGTGACTCCCGTGATACAGATGATGTGGACCGGCGTTGATCATGTCTCTTGTAATGCTGACGTTGTTGTTACCATCTGAATCGTAGCACTTCTCCTCTTCCCATCCGGAGGGCACCATTGGGGATATAAGCTCCGCTCCGGCTGAGGCGTAGCACCACCAAGGGGAACCCCAGAGGAGTTCGGTGGTATACCCGATTCTCATTTCAATGGGAGCTGTCTCAAAATAGTCCTTAGTTGAAATACACTCGTAAGTGAAGACTTTGTTGTTGAAGATTGTGCATTCGTCGGTTGTGTTTACACTTGCTCTTCCAACCCAGAGGTCAGGATGGTAATCTACGTTGTCGATTCCCCTCTCGCCCCATACATGGTTGCCATTACTGTCCCACTGATCATCACCGGGAGTTGTTTCGTTGATATCAGCCCAGTACATGTCAACGCAGGGGTATTCAAGGTTACCACCTGCATAGATCCTGACATTCTGACCTGCGATCTTGTTGTCATCACCGTAGATAAGAACGTACTCGACACCTTCATCGCGGCAGTCAGTAAGAAACGCGCGGATTTCCTGTGGAAGGTTATAGAAATCGTAGTTACTCTGGATGTATGTTGTCGTGTAGACGTTTGTTGGAACGCCCTTTGAGGTCTTCCAGTCCGCGAGTTCCTGCGCGTATGTTTCGTAATCCGGAGAGACGATAATTACATACTCGCCGTAAGTGAGGGCTTTTGAATCGATTATCGCAGCGCCTGAGTGAGCGACGTTATCCGGATTGACAACAGTATTTCTGACGATCTCCTGAGAGCGAAGTTCACTCTGAATGCTTCTGCGGGAAACAGTTGAAGCCTCAGGGGTGTTCTCGTAAACAACATTGATAGTTAGGCTTGTAAGAACTTCGATAGTCTTGCTCGCAGGATTCCATCTCACAGGATAGACATTAACGTAAGCTACCGGAATTCCCATAACAACGCTTGAATTGATGAATTCAACGGATGTTGCGGGAATCGATTCGGTTGATGAGTATATCTCAGGATTCGGCTGAAGAAGCTGTATTTCCTGCTCCACGGAAAGCGGAACCGGAAGTATGGAAGGTATTAAAGTGAATCCGCCATGGATGTCGGAGTATTCGGCATCGATGATCTCGATACCTGTAGCAGCACATCCTGTTGGAAGAGCTATCTTTGCAGTATAGACCGGAATACTTGGAGCACCTACCTCGCCCGTAATACGCATTCCGATACCGGTTACGATAGTATAAGGTCCTGTTTCCTCGATCTGTATCGCGGAGGCATCGATAGGTATTGTTACGGTCATTTCACCTGCAGATACAGTAAAAGCCGTCAAAAGAAGAACAACAAGAGCTAATTGCTTCATCTTCGTCCCTTCAAAATTTCGGAAATCCTGTGATTAGGATTTCTCATTTATAAGTGGTGATGTAATATCAGTAATTAATCGCACCAGTTGACCGAAGAAAAGAACAAGTTACTTTATTTTTAACACCGTGTTTCCCGTTTCAGTTCCCTGAATTACGGAAAGATCATATATGAACAATGTTAAAAGATACCCGCCTGAAGCATATCTTCTATAATTTCCAATATATTTATATCAATCTGTTCAGGGGAAGTCCATACTATGGAATCAGGAGATGCTGCTTCGAACTGGAAAACATCCTCAGTTTCGATACGGCAGATGAGGTAATCCACTCCAAAATACTCATTAGCCATTCCGGCTCTGTTAATTGCTGATCCTGCTCCAAGATCCAGCGGATCAGAGTATACAGCTATCCCATCCGAGACCATTCTGCTGAGAATAAGGATGAATTCTCTCGAGAGGGCCGGTCCATTCTCTCCGGGGAAAGTGGAAATTGCCACGTGAACCAGTGCCGTTTCGGTCGTGGCAACCTCATCCCAGTTGACGCCGGTCTGCACAATTCCGGTATTTTCATCTGACGAGTCAGATGTATCATTGCCTGAATCAGATAATACATCAAGGAAGAGAAGCCCGCCTAGCACGACAGCAATTCCAATTGTTATGTAAGTCATTGAGATTGAACTGTCGTCACCATCATCACCACCACCACTCGGATCGGCGGCCATGACAGGGCAGGTCAACATGAACAGCGATACGAGTAACAAAGACGCTGTTTTCCTAAAACCTGCTGTCATTGCTATCAGCCTTCTTCCTTTTACTCATCCTCTGTTTCTACCTTAGCCATAATACTTTCCTGAATATCTCTCGGAACCGGTTTGTAACCCTCATAACTCTGGCTGAAACTGCCTCTGGCCTGGGTAAGGGATTTAAGTGTATTTGAGTACTGGAAGAGCTCGGATTCCGGGATGGATGCTTTAATAACCTGGAAAGCGCCCTCGGCTTCTATTCCCTGAATTCGTCCTCTTCTGGTTGTCAGGTCACTCATGACATCGCCCATGAATTCTTCTGGAACCGTAACTTCAAGACTTACGACAGGTTCAAGAAGACTCGGTCCTGCATTCATCATAACGTTTTTGAAACACTTTCTTGAGGCAAGCTTGAAAGCCATATCCGAAGAATCTACAGGATGATAGGATCCATCAAACACAACTGCTTTGATATCCACCACTTTACTGTTTGAGATCGGACCATTCTTCATAGCTTCCACAATGCCTTTTTCCACAGCAGGAATGAAGTTGGTGGGTACATTACCCCCGACCACTTTACTTACAAATTCAAATCCCCTGCCACGTGGAAGCGGTTCAAGTCTGATGAAAACATGACCATACTGACCTCGTCCGCCTGTCTGCTTCTTGTGTTTGTAGGACCCCTCAGCCGTTTTGCTGATTGTCTCGTGATAAGCAATTCTCGGTTTGAACGTTTCAGTTTCCACACCTGTGGTTTCCTTGAGTCTGCTCAACATCACCTTCAGATGCAGGTCACCCATACCAGACAGAGTTGTCTGCCCGATATCCGATTCATTTCTGAGAATCAGCGTAGGATCCTGAGCCGCAAGTCTTGAGAGACCCGAGCCCATCTTGTCCTCGTCACCCCGTTTTTTCGGAGCAATTGCAACTCTGTATACCGGTTCAGGAAAAACAATGGGATTCAATATTATATGACTTCCCTTACCTGCCAGTGTATCATTTGGTGATGCATTCTTCAGTTTTGCGATGGACGCAATGTCACCTGTTACGAGCTTGTCTGTATCAGTTCTCTTCCCGCCGCTCATGAAGTAGTAATTGCCCATACGCTCAGATGTGTTGCTTGTAGTATTCGTCACATCCTCCGTACCGCTGATTCCACCACTCATGACTCTTATATAGACTATCTCACCCATGTGGGTATCGACTTTGCTGCTGAAAACTCTTGCCAGGAATGGAGCAGAAGGATCCGGTGCTATCTCAACTTCTTTCCCACCATCGGTAGCGGAGACAGGTTTTGCCTCAAGAGGGGATGGGATGAATGTCGGTAAAGAGTCAAGAAGGAATTTCTGTCCTGCTGGTGGAATTGACAAACCACAGAAAAGAGGATAGAAATTTCTTGAACGGGCGGCTTTCATGAGGCCGGAGTTCATTTCCTCAGGTGTCAGAGTCTCATTCTCAAAGAAGGATTCCATAAGAGTTTCGTCTGCTTCGGCAGCTGCTTCAACAAGCTGCATCCTGTACATTTCAAGGCTATCTTTTGCGGAATCAGGAACAGGGATATCCTTACCTTCACCGTCAACGGCTTTGCCTGTGAGCACGTTGACAATTGCTTTAAGAACGTCATTCTCTCGTACAGGGAATGTTATCGGGACTACATTCTTCGCAAGATTTTTTTTGATGTCGGAGACGACTCTATCGAAATCGGTACTATCTCTGTCAACTCGGTTGACCCAGAAGATGAGAGGTTTGTCATTATTGGCCGCGAAATCCCATGTTTTAAGCGTTCCGACTTCAACACCATCAGAACCATCAACCACGAGTACAACTCCGTCCGCGACAACAATGCTGCCAATTGTCGCACCGTGAAAATCTGCCAGCCCGGGTGTATCGATTATATTGATCTTGTGGTCTTTCCAGTCGATTATGCCCAGGGAAGAGGAAAGGCTGTGCTTCCTTTCGCGGCTTTCATTGGTGAAATCGAACTGACTGGTGCCATTGTCAACCATACCCATTCGATCCACGCCTCCGCCGACGAAAAGCAAAGAATCGCACAGGCTGGTTTTTCCCACAGATCCATGGCCGATAACTACAACTGTTCTGAGCTTATCAGATGTATAATTTTTCAATTTGGTGCTCCTGTTCCCGGACTGATTTGCATTACATAGTAGAGTATTTCAAGTCTTCTTATAGGAACGTATTATTTACGAATGAATTGTGCTTCTGTCAACTCTTTAAAGCACCGGACAATTTGAGATGTGAGGGAGGATAATTGAGCTCAGCACGACTGTTATTACTTCTAATCGGAATCGCCTTTCTGTGGTTCATAATAAGACAGGTCATGAAACACTGGCTCGGGGGCCCTGATCGGAAAAAGCTTTACAGGGAAATCGACTCTGCGGAAAGAATGATCGAGAGGGAAGCCGGAAACAATATACCAAGGTGCCCTTTCTGCGATTCACCAACGCAGCTTTACAAGTATCCGCATATCAGAGGCTGGAGGTGCTGTAACTATCCCGAATGCAGAGGTTTCGTCAAAGCGAAGAAACCGACAAGGATGAAATTCGCATCTGACTGGGACAGGAAACGAACCAGAAAATAGAGTTAACGGTTGCCTCATTGATATCGCATTAATAGATTGCTCAGTCCCTGATTTTCAATTCCGGAAATAAATAGGAGGAGCAGTGCCTTTTCAGGAAAAGCGCATTAACAGACATCCGGTGCTTTGTCAGCCAGATGCGGAAAGAGTTGAGTTTACATTCAATAGACAACCTGCCATCGGGGTGCTCGGGGAGGCTGTATCATCCGCTCTTTTTGCTTTAGGCATTCACATATTCGGCCATCATCATACTGACGAAAGCCCGCAGGGGATGTTCTGCGCGAACGGACAGTGCTCACAATGCGCTCTTCTTATCGATGGAATTCCACTGAAGAGCTGCATTGTACCTCTTGAGAGGGGAATGGATGTCAGAAGTCTAGAGGGGCTGCCTTTACTGAAAGATCTTCCCGGTCCGGATGTGTTTGCTCCAGTGAAGCTTCAAACCGGAGTATTGATACTCGGCGCCGGACCCTCCGGTATGGCTGCCGCCATTGAACTCGGAAAAGCGGGAATAGACACAATATTAGTGGATGATACGGCTCGGCTTGGCGGTAAGCTTGTTCTTCAGACTCACAAGTTCTTCGGTTCCGAAGCGGACTGTTACGCCGGAACACGAGGCATTCACATAGCAGAACTGCTCGCCGGGGAAATTTCAGAGATGGATTCCGTTGACATATGGCTTAACAGTATCGTTCTTGGAGTATTCAGCGATGGGACTGTCGGGATCAGATGCGCGGATGGTTACAGGATAGTGAAACCGGAGTTTCTTCTTGTGGCAACAGGGGCTCGAGAAAAATCACTGCCCTTTCCGGGATGCACACTTCCCGGTGTTTATGGTGCCGGCGCTTTTCAGACAATGGTTAACAGAGATCTGGTAAGGTGCGCTGAGAGGATATTCGTTGTTGGAGGGGTGAATGTGGGGCTTATCGGAGCCTATCACCCTCTTCATGCAGGCATGACAGTGGTAGCGCTTGCAGAAGCTCTTCCAGACTGAGGTGGATACAA
>JAUWJE010000157.1 GCA_030607835.1 Candidatus Fermentibacterota bacterium
ATGACCACAATCCACGCTTACACGAATGATCAGAGAATACTCGACCTGCCCCACTCGGACTTGAGAAGAGCAAGGGCTGCAGCAGTGAATATCATACCCACTACTACAGGTGCGGCAGCAGCTGTCGGACTCGTAATCCCCGAGCTTAAAGGCAGGCTGGACGGAATGGCTGTCAGGGTCCCTGTCGCTGATGGCTCACTCGTTGATCTTGTCTGTGAGCTGAACAGCGATGCTTCGGTGGAATCTGTAAACAGAGCCATGAGGGAAGCCGCTGACGGGACACTTCAGGGTGTACTGCAGTACTCAGAGGAACCGCTCGTATCCAGTGATATAGTTGGTAATCCGTACAGTTCCATTTTTGATTCTCTCGTTACAAAAACCATGGGTCCGAGAATGGTTAAAGTTCTTTCCTGGTATGACAATGAATACGCATATGCATGTAGAATGGTCGATTTTGCATGCTTCATGGCGGAGGTCGGGCTGTGAAATACCCTTTACTTCAAAACACGGAACTTGCCGGTAGAAAAGTCTTCCTCAGATTAGATCTGAATGTCCCGCTTCATGACGGCAGAATTGCCGATGATTCAAGGATAAAAGCTGCTCTGCCGACAATCAGGTACATTCTGGATAAGGGAGCTTCGCTCGTTATAGCCAGTCATCTTGGTAGACCCGGCGGAAAGAGAAATGCTGATTATAGTCTTGCTTCCATAGCTTACAGACTCGAGACTCTTCTTGGGCGAAAAGTACTCTTTGCGCCCGATTGCATCGGAGCCAGGACCGAAACTATGGTTGCATCACTTAAACCTGGAGATGTGCTTCTCCTTGAGAATCTGAGGTTTCATCCAGAAGAAAAGGAGGGAGATCCGGATTTCTCCAGAAAACTGGCATACTGCATAGATATCTATGTGAACGACGCCTTCGGGACCTGTCACAGAAAACATGCTTCATTGAAAGGTCTTCCTGAGTTCCTGGGTGGAGGGTATATTGGGCTCCTTGTTCAAAAGGAACTTCACATCTTTGACGAAATGCTTTCTTCCCCTGCGAGACCATTTACGCTCCTTCTAGGTGGGGCCAAGGCTTCAGACAAAATACCCGTAATTGAGAATCTTCTGCCACGGCTGGATCACATTCTGATAGGTGGCGGAATGGCTTTCACATTCATGAAGACCTTGGGAATGAATGTTGGCCGAAGTCTTCTGGAGCTGGACCGTCTTGGAGCGGCAGAAAAGGTATTGAAAGAAGCGGATAAGTTCGGAGTGGATATCTTTCTGCCTCTGGACATTGTCATTGCACCCTCTCCGGGAAGCCCGGAGCAGGCAAGAACTGTATCCGCTGATTCCATTCCTGCAAATGAAGCCGGGCTGGATATCGGACCCAGGACTGTTGAGCAATTCGGGAGGGTTATCGAAAAGAGCTGCACTGTTGTCTGGAATGGTCCACTCGGGGTTTTCGAGATACCTCCTTTCGATAGAGGAACCAGGAGGATAGCTTCAATTCTAGCGAATGTTACAAAGACAGGAACCATAAGTGTTGTAGGCGGGGGGGATTCTGTCAGGGCTGTTGTTGAAGCGGGTCATTTCAATGACATATCCTTTGTCTCAACCGGTGGAGGAGCGTCTCTCATACTTCTTGAGGGTAATGAACTGTTTGCGCTTGAAGCGCTGGGAGGTGAAAGATCCTGAGACAGATAATAGGTGGTAACTGGAAGATGAACGGTTCCCTTGAGAGCGGTGTATTGTTTATCGAAGAGATGAAAGCGCTTGGTTCGATTGCCGCTCCGGCTTCTATTGTTCTCTTTCCTCCTTTCACACTTATACCATTACTTGCCGAATTCGCTTCGGACGCTGGAATAGAGACCGGCGGGCAGGATCTGTTCTGGCTGGAAAAGGGTGCATTCACTGGTGAGATAAGTCCTGATATGCTTAAAGATGCTGGATCTACCTGGTTCATCGCTGGTCACAGCGAGCGTAGACATGTTCTTGGTGAGACAGATGAGATTGTGAGAAAAAAACTGGAAGCAGGACTTAAAAGTGGTCTCAAGGGCATCCTCTGCGTGGGTGAGCTTATAACTGAACGCGAAGCTAATCGAACTGAGATGGTTATCATGAGACAGATTAAATCCTCTCTTGACGGACTGGATAACGTCTCACCTGAAAACTTCGTCATTGCATACGAACCTGTCTGGGCAATAGGTACCGGACTCACAGCAATGCCTGAAGAAGCGGAAAGAGTTCATTCTCTGATAAGGGAGTGTGTATCCGGTATCATGGGTCAGGAATTCGCGGACAACCTTCGTATCCAGTATGGCGGAAGCGTGAAACCGTCCAACGCCACCGCAATTCTCTCAAAACCGTCAGTTAATGGAGCTCTTGTCGGGGGTGCCAGTCTGAATGCCGGCAGCTTCATGGATATTATAAACTCGGTACCTCTCCACTCTTAATGAAATGACTCGTGCTGAAGGGCATGACTCCTCCGGGAATTCATATAGCCCGGAGAAAAAGTTCATTGAAAGTGCGTGCTCTTATAAGGTTAGACCCCTTTGCCGCATTGGAATAGCATTTGCTGGATATATCCTGTGGATCATAGTTCATGCATTACTATCCCGGTCTCTGTGTTTCATAGAAAACGATATTCTGAACGCTGCCGTTGCCGGCTTCCTGGCTCTTGTGATTCTGTTGCCGCTGTGGAAACTTGTGCCGGGAGTGACTCGAAAACTCGGTGCTGAAAACAGCTTGATTGTCGCAGCTGTCACATTCATACTATTCTGTCCATTTCTGGTTATCGCTTTCAGTTCAGGTCTGGCATACACGGGGTTCACATTCCGATGGATCCAGTTCGCAATGGCTCTCCTGCTGCTGGCAACGACCGAGGAGGTTATCTGCAGGGGATTCATTCTTGACCTATTGAGCTTCAGAGGGAAACGGATTATCGGGCTTCTGCTCTCTTCTGCCATTTTTGCATATCTGCATATGAATAACGATTTTGCGTCAGTATCAGGTATACTCAATATCTTTCTAGTGGGTATTCTCTTCGGATTGATCAGGTTCCTGACAAACGGGCTTTTCTATCCTGTGCTGGTTCACTGGCTCTGGAACCTGGTTACAGGGATGGTATTCGGGTGGAGTGTGAGCGGGTATACGATACTGCCATCATTATTCAAGCCGGTTCTCAGGCCTCCATGGGGTGGATTCGGACCTGAGGAGTCCATTCTTATGACAATCGCGACAGCTGGCTGTCTGATTGTTCTGGCAAAACGCCAGATGGACAACGGTGATCATACCCAGGTGCGGGACCTCAGGCTATTTTGAGAGTACTTCCGCGAGCTTCCGCTTCATACTGTCAAGATAGGTCTCCCAGTAATGCTCCACCACCTTGTCGACCATGAAGTAGGGAGTGAGCACGCAGGCTCGCATCAGCCTGAGACTGTGAACCCTGTCCCATTCTGCTCTCTCTATTCCCAGACGCTTCACCATGTTAACAGGGGCATCTCCGTAATCGTCATAGGTGAATTCCGTATGGGATGTTATGAAATCCTTCTTGAATACCGGGCCTGAAACGTAGGAGCTCAGGTTATAGAGGTTCAGGTTGAGTTCGTTCATCTTGTCGAGGTCCTTGTTGCCCTCTACATTGAAAGCGAAGTCCACCATGTTGAAATCCGGCCTCGTCAGGGTCTCCATCCGCACCTTCGTGCCGTCGATATCAAGCACACGATTCATCTGGATATGGGAATAGAACCTTTTCGCTCCCTCGATACTGGCCCCTATGAGTCTTCCGTAGCCGGTGATATTCAGGGGCAGCACCTGATGGGCGGCCCAAACACCGGCAGCCGTGGCGCCGGCCTTGGATCCTTCCAGGATGTAACTGCCGAGAAGAGCAGGGGACTCGGTTCCCTTTTCGAAAACATACGCAGCGAAGAACGAGATGGCGTCAACCATCCTTCTGTCCCTTATGGTGATGCCGCCTGCGGCGTAGGGAATGTAGCCCATCTTGTGCGGGTCGATCGTGACGGAATCCGATTCCTCGATGGCCTTGAAGGCTGAATAGACTTCTTCCGGTGGCCACTCGATGTCATCCTGGTTTATCACCCCCTTCTCATGAAGCTGTCTCTTCAGATCGCTGTAGGGGAGGAAATCACCTTTTTCGTCGAGGAAGATGGACCTGGCATATCCTCCGTATGCCGCATCGATGTGCAGGTAGAAAGAAACACCGCGCTGCTCCATTTTCTTTCGCAGGGCGACTATTCTGTCCACATGATCGACAGCGCCCTCCTCGGTTGTTCCCACCACGGCGACCACACCAAGGATGGGGATCTCCTTCTCGGCCAGGTCCATTATGGTCTTCTCCAGTACATCGACATCCATCCGGTACTGATCGTCAACCTGAACAGAGATGACATTGTCGAGGCCTATGCCGATGATCTCACCGGCCTTGACCCACGAGTAGTGCTTGGTCTGCGGCACGATCCACTTGCCCAGCTGCTTCTGCACAATGCCGGTTCCGCGTACCGATCTGTCCCTGACTTCATCGCATATGTCCTTCACCTTTGCGGAAAGATCAAGGATCTCGTCCACCGTCAGGTTCGCCAGCTGCCAGTCGGATTTACCTTCCACAAGTTTCGGCCGCAGCTCCTTCACCGCGAAGGGGATGGAAGTGAGGTTCCGTGCGTACCAGATAGCCTCCAGGTTGGCCACGCTTCCATCTGTGCAGATATGGCCCCAGGCCTTTCCCGTATCGTACCCCATCAGGGCCGCGAAGTCCTTCCCCACCTCCAGCTCCATGGGGGAGGTGGCGGTGCTGGCCTCATACGCCACATTGTTCGGATTGTAGAGCATGGCAGCGATGTAGCCCAGCATGGCTGGCATGAGGATATCGGCGTTCATGTGTCCGAGGTATCGCGGGGAGTGCCAGGGCATGGAAGTCACTTTCAGCTTTGCGCAGATCTGGTCCACTACCTGTATTATCCTGTCTTCGGTAAGCCTGAAGTTCTCCTGGTTCTTCTCGTACAGTGAGACAATGGGTTCGTCCTCGGGATGGAAATCCTTACGCCAGTAAAGGTGCTCGTTTATTGCGTCGGTTAATATCTTTTTGAACAGGTCCCCATTCTCGGATTTTGGTCCCAGGAAGAGTCCCTTGATGTCTATTTCTTTCATTCTATTCACCCTTTTCCGTTCCAGTGCTGTTGGCCTCCGCGGCTTTCCAATCCGGTTTCCTCCGTGCGTATATGATCAGGGGAAGGCTGGTGAACACGACCAGTCCCAGCACTATGAAGAGAACATAGAACACGGGACTTCCAACCATCAGGTTCGCCGGAGGGAAGAAACTTATGATGATGACGAAAAGCATGGTCAGGAAACCCAACCCGCCTGC
>JAUWJE010000029.1 GCA_030607835.1 Candidatus Fermentibacterota bacterium
CGAATCGCAGCTATCCAAGCTTGACAGCATAAGGGAGAAGAGGGATAACGATGCTGTTGATATAAGTCTTGAAACTCTTCGCAAGGCTGCAGTCTCCAATGACAATCTAATGCCTTTCATACTTGATTCGGTGCGCCGTTACGCTACTCTTGGTGAGATATGCCGGGTACTCAGGGATGAATTCGGGGAATACGAACCCGGTACGGTTCTGTAACAGAAGATAGCTCCATATGGAGTGTTCAAATTTCTAAGGAAGGAATATTCAGCTTGAAACTTCATAGAATCTGCATAACAGCCTCAGTGGTGCTACTGCTTTTCCTCACTTCGTGTTTCGGTCCTTCAGTGGATAATTCAACCTGGATTCTGGTTGTCAAGGATGACACCATATCCGTAGGACAACTCGGTGAAGCATGGCTTGGAATGGATAGCCCTCAGAGGGAATCCTTCCTGTCAAAGGACAATACCATTGGGGAATTCATTGTCGCATACGGGAGAAAAGTCATCCTTGAGAAAGAACTGGAGGCGGAGGGTTATCTGATTGATCCTCTTTTTCTGACTTACAGGAATTCGTGGTTGATGGTCGAAAGCGCTGCGGCGGCAAAGACGTTGCTGATTGATCGGGAAGCTGCTGAAATCACCGAATCCGATATCCAGTTCTACGGTGAGCGGCTGGGCAGGAACGTGGTGTATACGGTCAATCCCGGTACTGTCAATGAGTTTCGTGCTGCTACTGTTCATCTCCCGAATCTGCGGCGTGAGCTTGCCCTGCACCTTGATACATTAGAATTTGGTGAAATAGGAACCGACGAATCGGGTCTGCTTGTAAGGCTCGATACACTGATAATGGTCGATTCTGTCCTGATCAAGAATGCTCTTTCGGATCCGGCCACAATTCGTGATATGGCAACAAGGGACCTTTCTAATGCAAGATTCGATCGATGGACACAGGGTATTATTGAGCGAATCTACACTGATTACTCGGTTACAATTGATTCAGCTAAACTTGAAATTTTCGTTCAGCACCTGATCGGTAATGCTGATATGTCCGATGATATAGTTCTCGTTGAATCGGATTTCGGAACCTGGACAGTGAAAATCCTTGAAGATGAAATTCTTTACCTTTCTACTCGCATCGATGTTCAGCCTGGGTCTTCAGCCTGGATTAGAGATATGATACAAGTACTGCTGATGCAGCGCTATTTTTATGAGTTCATGCAGGACGAATCTCCCGAAATACTTGACTCGCTGCGTAACGAATCAGAAACCTACCTGCTCAATTTCGCCTCCGAAGAGTACTACAATGACATGATTCGCTCAAACGTAAACGTAACTGATTCAGACATTATATACGAGTACGAGATCCTTGAAGAGCCTTTCATGATTGAGGAGAAACGTGTACTGCAGGCAGCCTATATTCCACCTGAGAGAATAGATGATTTTCGGCAGGCAGTGTATAGCGAGAAATTAGATGAATTTATCTCCGAGCTTGACGGTTTCGGATATCTGGAGGCTGATTCGACTCAACCCCAGATAACCAGACCTCTGAGATCTGGTGAAGTTCCTGGAGGTCACGGAGAAGAAGTCTTCTTACTCGATCCGTCCGATACTACGATCTGGCTGGGTCCAGTCGGTATATTCAATGATGATGGGTCTGCTCTGCTCAGACTTGTGGAAGTAGTACCTCCAAGGGTTGCGACAATAGAAGAAGTCAGGCGTACTCTATGGAATATGGCCACTACCAGACTTCAGGAGCAGGCAACTGTTGAATTACTTCAGGGACTTGAAGAGAAGTACCTTCTGATCATCAATGAAGAAATCCTTGACGAATTGCCTTCAGATCCGGGAATGTGGGCAACTTTCTAGTTCATGGACCTGACCTTATGCTAAAACCGTGGGAGGAATTGGTAGAGATCGAGGTGTCGGACCGCGAAGTTCAATGCCGGATAAAGAATTCTTGAAAGGGCTCCAAACCAGAGGAGACCGAACACGATAAAGAGTCCGAAACGCTCAAGCTTTCTGTAACTGTACAGAGCCTGTCCATGAAGAAATCTTGCGACAATTCTACTGCCATCAAGAGGTGGAATCGGCAGCAGGTTGAAAACCATAAGAACAATATTCATCAGAGCAGCCATAGCCAGACTATGCATGAGTATAGCCGGCATTATACCGGATGCAAGATGAAGCAGAATTGTTAATACAAGGGCAATAGCAAGGTTTGTCGCAGGACCTGCGATGGCAACCCACATCATTCCCTGCTTGGGATTCCTGAAATGCCTCGGATCAACCGGAACCGGTTTTGCCCATGCAAGCATTATCGGACTGTTGGTTATTAAAAACATTGCAGGAAGAAGAATGGTTCCAATAGGATCTATGTGAGGAATTGGATTAAAGGTAAGCCTGCCCATTCTATAGGCAGTGGGATCGCCAAGCTTCAGGGCAACATATCCATGGGCTATTTCGTGGCATACGACACTGAAGAAAACAAGGATAATTATGAATGGAGTTTCAATACCCATTACTTTCTCCTGCCGGCAAGAAGCAGCCAGATCATCTGTCCGAGAGAAGCAAGCGCAGCGGCAACATACGTCATCGCAGCGGCGCCAAGAACTTTTCTGACACCCTGCAGTTCACCGGCAGTCACGCTGCCGCTTCTCTCAAGATAAACGACTGCTCTTCTGCTTGCATCGAACTCAACTGGAAGAGTAACCAGCTGAAACAGCAGCGCGGCACCGTATAGAGCGGCACCAATGTAATAAAGCGCTGTTATATGGAAGAACAGACCGCCTATTATCAATGGAAAAAGCATCTGGGATCCCAGATTGGCGACCGGAACCAGCTTCTGCCTAATCTGGAATGGACCGTAGCCCATCGCGTCCTGAACAGCGTGACCGGCTTCATGCGCCGCAACTCCTACTGAAGCAATTGATGTCCCGCTATAAACATTCTGAGAGAGTCTAAGAGTGCTGCTGCGGGAATCGTAGTGATCCGTAAGATGCCCTGAAATTTCTTCAATATCAATATTAGCCAGGCCATAGTTATCAAGAATCTGTCTCGCGACGACAGCCCCTGAAAGCCCTCTGCCGGTGGTAACCTTACTGAATTTTCTGTATGTGCCGTTAACCTTTGATCTCGCTATCATGCCTATGATCATCGCGGCAATGATGATCAGAAATCCTGCATTCATATCGACGAATCCTAGATACATTTCCCGTCCCCTGTTCCATTGTGATGGATCATGCACCAGAGAGTGCATGTCCCCGGATGCTTATTTTTTCTTTTCATGAATATAAGCAAGATTCCCTTATTCGGGGAAATATACTGGAGCCTCATGCTTTTGGGGGACACGCAGCAGAGCCTGCATGTCGAGCTGTTCTCTCGCTGAGAAGCGTCTTAATATGCTTGAGAATTTTATCGTGTGTGATTTCATTCTCGAAATCAGCGGGATGAATCGCGAACCTGACAGTCCTCATTCCACAAAGAGCAACCCTTGATGACGTAACCCAAAGATCGGCCAGCCATCTTTTCATGCTGCTGCCACCAGCATAATTCACAACCGGTACTCTCAGATACGTATCACCAGTCATGGGATTCCATGTTCTCCATCTGCTTTCGGCATAGGTGAATCCCGTTTCCGAAAGTGCTTTAAGTGTTCCCTTGCTGTAGAGCCATGCTGGTGCAGTGAAACCCGTTATATCAGTTTTCAGAATTCGCTCCAGCTCAACTTTTCCTTTTTGAAGCAGTTCAGCAGCAGCCTGACAGTCAAGTCCAAGGAATTCTCCCTCTCCTCTAGTGAAGAGTGTTGATCTGACTCGATCAACTACACCATGACTGCCGATACTGTCACGGTGATAGTATCCATGGAGAATCATCTCTGTTCCAGCAGCAGACAGGTCTCTGAGCCACTCGCAGAATCCTGGGGAATCCTCAAGCGGCCATTTTCCCCAGAAATCTGGAACAACCAGCATGCTGTACCGAGCCACTCCCAGTTCAACCAGCGCGTCGTGAATCCGCATTATGGTTTTTTCATGCCTGGGAGAAACATCGTGAAGGGTAACATGAATCCATTTAGCCATCATTCCTCCCACCATTTGTCAGGGGAGATCAAGCTGTCTGGATTCCCATCTCTTGATGCATTGATGATTCTTTCGTAATAAATCTCTATCCTTCGGAACACTGAATCCCAATCATGCCCATCGAGAGCAAACGCTCTAAGTTTATTTGATGTCTCTGAATCGGACATTGCCGCAGCGGACACGATTGTATTTGCCAGGCTCTCTGGATTGTCTGACCGGAAAGGAAGTATAAATCCCAGAGTTGCTGCCATATCAGCAGATGCGCCAGAATCAGGAAGAACCGGGGTCGTTCCGCATGCAATTGCCTCAAGACCTGCCAGTCCGAACGTCTCTGACTGACCGAGTGAAAGAAATACATCCGCTGAAGCCATTGCTTCAGCAACCGCGTCCCGGCCGGGAAGGTACGGTAGACGCCGGACTTCTGGAAACTGCCTGATGAACTCAATCAATCTGCCCTCAGCAGGACCATGCCCTCCGATGACAAGCTTTATTGAGGAAGAATCTCTGAACATTGGATAAGCCTTCAGAAGCAGATCGAGACCCTTTTCACTGTGCAATCTTGCGAGGTAGAGCACCAGTTTACTCCCGCCGTGAACTCCGAGAGCCCGCCGAAATTCATCAGATCGTCTGGATGGAGAGAACTGATCCGTACAAACGCCAAGCGGAGTATAAAAGAGTCTCCTGACTCCTGAGTCGTACAGCTTCTGAAGAATGCACCTGCTGGCGGCAAAAACAGCTGTCATTCTGCCGTATGTCCTCCCGACATGACTCCGGGCCATTCTGGTCAGCGGTCCGGCAAGTCCGGGTAGAAATTTACTCGCAAAAGGCTGAACATAGCTGTCAGGATAATCTGTGTGGAAAAATCCTACAGTTGGGGTGTTAGAGTTACCGAGTGCTTTCCTTGTGTGAATCGGAAGCAGATAAGGACTTCCGATCTCTACCAGATCCGGTCTAAAATCCCCAAAAGCAGAGGTCAGTCCACCGCTGTCCACAATAAGGCGGTATCCTGAATCCAGCAGTGGAAGGGATTTCACTCTGTATACACTGGTGTTTCCGTCCACAGTGCGGTCAGTGGTTGCACCTGGAATCACAAGAGCAATTGAGTGTTCCCGACGTTTGGAGAAATACTCCAGCTTCCGGTCGTGGTAAATCCTTATACCGCCTCCGGTCTCTGAATAAAAACTGTTTGCATCGCAGATTCGCACTGTTAACCTTATTTACATCTGTCAGCGGATGCTGTCACCGGGCATGGCATCGCTTCCAGGTTCAAGCAGGAATACCTTCCCATCGCCGTCGGATGCCAGAATCATTCCGTTACTTTTTACACCCCTGATCGATACAGGCTGCAGATTGACCAGAACAATGACTTTTCTATTTAGAAGTTCCTCTTTTGAGTAGTATGGTTTCATTCCGGCAACAAGCTGACGCGTGTGATCGCCCATATTGGCAATCAGCCTGTACAGCTTATCAGCTCCCTCTATATCGTGAACTTCCGTTATAAGCCCGACTCTCATATCCAGCTTCATGAACTCGTCGTAAGCTATGCTTTCCTTGATCGGGACTTCCGGGGAGTTACTGTCATCGATCCCGTCGACAGTTTCCCCTTTTGCCATAACCTTCTCAAACCCTTTCTTCAGTTTGCTTAAAAGAATTTCAGGAGTCCCGAGCTGATGCCCGGCAGGGAGACATTCTTTTCCTGCATCATTCCAGAGCAAGGAAGTGCTCCTAAGCATTTCACCCGTTTTCTCAGAGGTGAATGGTATGAATGGAGCAAGGAGAATCCTGAGTGAATCCGCAATCTGAAGACTGTAATAGATGGATGTAGCACAAGCTTGAGGATCGTTTTTCGCTGTCTTCCAGGGTTGAGCCTGGTCAAAATATCTGTTTCCCTCTCGAGCGAGATCCATGATTCTGGAACATGCCGCCTTCAACTGGAATTTCCTAAGCATTCCTTCTGTCTCATCCCGTGTTCTGACAGCTGACGCCATTAGTTCCTCTTCAGCACTCCCTGCTTCGGCGGGTTCCGGTACTTTCCCATCGAAATACAGGTGAGCGAACTTAATCGTCCTGTTTATGAAATTCCCGAAAACATCAGCAAGTTCATTATTCTTGGATCTGAACTCATCCCAGGTAAAATCAGCGTCCCGGTTTTCAGGAGCATTAATTGCCAGCGCGTACCTGAGTGGATCCGGAGGCAGGTGATCGAGGTAATCTTTCGTCCAGAGTGCCGTTCCGCGGCTTGTGGAAAACTTTTCCCCCTTGATATTCAGATACTCGTTAGCGGGAATATTCCATGGAAGGATAAAATCCCCCAGGCCATGAAGAACCGAGGGTTCGATTACGGCATGGAAAACGATATTGTCCTTGCCTATGAACTGAACAAGCCGACAATCAGGATTCTGCCAGTAATCTTTCCATCCGTCCGGATTTCCCTTCTCAGCGAAGTACTCCATTGTGCTGCTCACATAACCCAGAAGGGCCTCGAACCAGACATAGAGTACTTTTCCTCGAGCACCTTCAAGGGGAACAGGCACACCCCAGTCGAGGTCACTGGTTATAGCTCTTTCATGAAGACCTTTCTTGAGCCATCCGCGACAGTAGTTCAGCACATTCTTCTTCCATTCACCGTGATTCTCATACCATTTACCCAGCCAATTCTGGAATTGGTCCAGTCTGAGGAACCATTGTTTTGTTTCTCTTTGAACCGGTGTGGATCCGCATATGGCGCACACAGGATTCACCAGATCCAGAGCATCAAGCCAATTGCCACAGTCATCACACTGATCTCCGCGAGCGTTCAAGGAAGCGCACTCGGGACAGGTACCGTTTACGTATCTATCCGGAAGATAGCGTTTACATTTCTCACAGTAGAACTGCTTCATGAGTTTTTCAGTGATGTGTCCTTTTTCAAGAAGGTCCAGAAATACACCCTGAGTAAAGCGATAATGTTCAGAATTTTCAGTTCTTGAGAAGTTATCAAAGGATATTCCCAACCCCTTAAAATCATTTTTTATCTCTTCGTGAAATCTATCAACCACTTCTCTGGGAGTGATACCGAGTTGTTCAGCTTTCAATGTAATCGGAACGCCGTGTTCATCAGTTCCGCAAATGAAGATAACGTCCTCTTCACACATTCTCAGAAAGCGTACATAGATATCCGCCGGCAGATATGCTCCGGCGATCTGACCAAGGTGAGTGGGACCATTTGCATAGGGCAATGCGCTTGTTACCAGATATCTGGGCATTTCTTCTCCATATTCAAGGGTTATCAGTATCTGCCCGGTGTGCCTGAGAATTACTCAAGGAGTCAGGTTCTCTTTTGAGAGGTTTTCTTTTTCTGTGGAACTTCTCTATATCCATTGTTCTCTCTTCATCGTCATCCATCTGAAGAGTTATAGTTTCATTATATATGTCAACTGAAATAACCTCGCCGGTTCTTTTTCCTATTCTGGCTTTTGATCCGACCTGAGGGTACAGTTTTCTTGCTTTCCGGTAGAAATCCGACTCATAATGCAGGCAGCACATCAAACGTCCACAGACTCCGGAAACCTTGGAGGGATTTGGAGTCAGGTCCTGCTCTCGAACATCCCTCAGTGTAATGGATCTGAATTGTGAAAGGTAAGACGCGCAGCAGAGTCTTCGACCACAGACACCCTGTCCATCTTTCTGCCTTGCGTCGTCTCTTACCCCGATCTGCCGCATTTCAATCCTTGCATGAAATTTGCTTGCCAGATCCCGAACAAGTCCGCGGAAATCCATCCGCTCATCAGCGGTGAAATAGATCCTGATTTTCCTTCTATCCAGTTGCACCTCGCAGCTCGAAAGACGCATTTCCTGCTCCCTCACCGAAATTCTTTCCCTGCAGAATTTCAGTACTTTCTCCTCGAAATTCCTGTTCTGCTCATAATTCGCTATATCGGTATAAGAAGCTTTCCTTAGAAACTTACCGGTTATTGAAGCAACAGGATCCCTTGGATTGTACTTGGCTACAACTCTTCCGAGATCCTCTCCTCTGTCAACGGAGACCACCACCATTTCTCCAATCTGAACAGGAACTTCAGCCAGGTTAATGAATGTATCCATGCGTTTGGAACTGAACTGCAGTCTCAGGAGTTCGGTCGCTTCAAATCTGATAGATTCAAAATCTTCAGAGTGATTACCGTTTTGATCATCTTTACTCAAGATACTGAGTCCTTTCCCGCCGCTTTTATAACTTCCCATGAACCAAGGAATGCGGCTGTAAGCACTATTTGGGGGTTTCCATTTCCTCGTAGCCTGGATCTGGCGGTCTGAAATATCGAGAGCAGACCTTCAGCTTCATCATCATTCATATCAATCCCGTCAAGATACTGTTCAGTATGGGCAAGAGCCTTCAATCCCATGGATTTGCGTCTGAGATCAAGAAGTATTGATTGCATTTCCATAGTGAATTCCAGAGACCCCTCTCTGCGAAGCTTTCTGGAAACATCCGCTGCCATCAAAATTACTTGTGAAGCCATGGTTTTGTCAACTATTTCCTGAAGAACCTTCAAAGGATCATACTCCATGAGGAGGGAAACAGAATCGTTACTATGCATAAACGCCATTCCAGGTCTTCCATCTGAAGCTACTGCTATCTCTGCGGCTAACTCTCTATTCATTCCGGTCCTGCTCATGAGAATATCCACTATTAGATTCTCATCCAGTCTTCTGAATCTGACCATATGTGCGCGAGATCTGACTGTGGGAAGAAGAGCAGACCAGGCAGAGCTAATCAGTATGATAACCGTATCATCAGGTGGTTCCTCGAGTGTCTTAAGGAGCGCATTAGCAGCTTCAACTCCCATTCTGTCCGCATCTACAATTATCTCAATATGACCTTTATTTTCGAATGATTTGCGAGACAGTCTTCTTTCCATGGAGCGTATCTGATCAATCTTGATAGTGCTGTTTCCCGGGATCCGGACCGGACTGATTCCATCATCCACCCTTGCCTGCATAAGGGATGCAATATCCTCCGGTTTTGTTTTCTCCAATTGCGGAATCATCAGTCTCACATCCGGATGCTGGAATCTGAATACTCTCGCGCAGTCATTGCAGGTCCCGCAGTAACCTGAATCAGAGACGGAACACATCCATGCAGCAGCGAGTTCAAGAGCCGTTGTAAGCTTCCCCACTCCCGAAGGTCCCCCGAAAAGATAGGCATGAGCAAGCCTGCCCTTCAACATTGACCTTCCCAGACGTTCAGCAGCCTGTTCCTGTCCCTTTACTTTTTTTAAAAAACTCATTTTCTATTCCAGGTAATCCTCCGGGTTTACAGGCACTCCACCTCTTCTAATCTCAAAATAGTATCCCGGCTGCCCTCCGGGGATTGATCCCGTTTTCCCGACCTGCGATCCGTTCATAACTTCATCTTCAGGATTTACCAGAATCTGTCCAAGATATCCGTAGACCGTGATATATCCATCCTGATGATCAAGCACAATCATCTGTCCCAAACTCAGGAATTCCCTAGCCCAGAGTACAATGCCTTCGGCTGATGAAAACACCGGTTGTCCCGGCGGAGTAACAACTGTGATACCGTCGTTGATTATCTGTGTTCCATACTCCTGATGAGTCTGAATTCCAAATGCTCTAACAACCTGCCCTCTGGCAGGCCAGCTGATACTTCCCTTCCAGGCTTCCATGTAGCTGTCAGATTCCGGTTCCGGAAAAGGAGTTCCGGAGGCCACAGGAGCTGACCGAACGCTGCGCCGGGTTATAAATTCCGCTCTGCTGATCCTTCTATCCTCGAGAACGACAAGCGATTCTTTCTCGGCCGCGATCCTACCCATCAACTGATTCCTGATCGATGCCTGACGGGCTTCCTCCTCGTAGATTCCATCCTGCAATTCCTCCATCTGCTTTCTGAGCTGCTGCACATCGATCAGAAGAACCTCCAGCGAATCCCTGCAGCTCCCCAGTGAGTCCTGACTGATGGAAAGCATGAATACTTCGCTTGCAGCCCTGGACGCAAGATAATCGACATAGGCCTGGCGGCGGAGCATTCTGTTGAAACCCCCTTCTATGAAGAAGCTTCCAATCCCTCCGAGATTCCTGTGAGAATAAAGGTAGAGCAGATAAGAGGAAAGACTTTCAACGAGTTCCCCGCGGAGGGAATCCTCAGATGTAAATATCCCTGAAACCCGGCTCAGCTGCTGGAGTATCCGCGTTTCCTCAAGGGCCAGCTCATTATAATAACTCCGTGAAATGACAAGATGCTCGTGAATGGCATCGAGAATTGTTGATATTGCCGCTTCTTCTTCTTCCAGTTGCGAAATATGTGTCTGGGTTTCTCGAAGACATGTATAAAGACTGTCAAGAGAGCCTGCAGTAATAATATAGGCAACAAATATCAGAACAGTCACCGGTTCCTCCAGTCAACTCTGTGAATATCTGCCTGTTACTAAAGAAGTCTGGAAGCAACATCCTCGACCCGATCAAGCTTCTCCCATGAGAATGCTCCATCGTGTCCCGGTTCTCTTCCGAAATGTCCAAAGGCTGAAGTCTTGCTGAAAACAGGCTTTTTTAGACCGAGATAGTCTATGATATCATACGGATGGAGAGGGAAGATATCTCTTACGGCAGTCTCCAAAACAGAGGTATCTGAGATTTTTTCCGTTCCGAAGGTCTCAACCATAACAGAAACCGGTTCTGCCTGACCTATGGCATAGGCAAGCTGTATCTCGCATCTGTCAGCAACCCCTGCTTCAACAAGGTTTTTTGCGATGTAACGGGCCATATATGCGGCAGAACGATCAACCTTCGTGGAATCTTTGCCTGAGAAAGCTCCACCTCCGTGACGCCCTGAACCACCATACGTGTCAACAATGATCTTCCTGCCGGTAAGGCCGGTATCACCGTGTGGGCCGCCTATGGCAAATCTGCCGGAGGGATTGAAAAGGAGTTTTCCATTCCATTGAAGATGCGGTTTGCACAGCGACAGAACAGGGGATACTACCTTATTGCGGATATCATCAACCATATCTTCGGTTTTCGCATCAGGAGCATGGTGTACCGAGAGGAGAATCTCATTGATGGACACAGGCTTGAAACCTTCATATTCAACGGTTACCTGACTCTTGGCATCCGGTCGCGCCCATGGCAGTTCTCCTGCCAGACGTGCTTCTCTGAGTTTTTCAAGAAGCCGGTGAGCAAGCTGTATCGGGTAAGGCATATGAACTTCAGTCTCGCTGCAGGCAAATCCAAACATCAATCCCTGATCTCCGGCTCCTTTATTATCTACAACACCATGATCTATGTCCGGAGACTGTGAATGTATCCGGATTCTGTATGTATTTTCATCAAAATGAAAACCCAGGTCAGGCTGATCGTACCCAATGGATTTAATAGTATCTCTGGCGACTTTCTCATAATCCACCTGAGCATGGCTCTTCACTTCACCCGCCAACAGGCAGAAATTCGTTGTTACGAGAGTTTCACAGGCCACATGAGCATTCGGATCTGTGGCAAGGTGCGCATCAAGAACAGCATCTGATATCTGGTCACAGATTTTGTCCGGATGACCTTCGGAAACGGATTCGCTGGTAAACAGTCTTCCCATAACTAATAAACCATTCCAATCGGGCAGCCGAATAAAAAAAGCCGCCAGCCGGCGGCCAGAGGTTGCTATCGGCTTTTTAGCACTTTTTTTTACGTGGTTGCAATAGACCTCAAATCATTCCACGTTGCGTAATGATATGAATTATCACGACTAAGTCAATCATTCTACCCTGTTCCTCATGTTTCGGATATCCGCATCATCAAAACATGCAGATTAAATCAGCGACAACTGATCGCTAAGAACATCTCAATCCTGATGATCAGATAGTGGGGACACGCAACTATATGCGTGTCCCCATCGCTTTTATGGCTCCAAAAGTAAATAGCTCCAGATTCAATGTACCGGTCAGGAGCAAATGCGGGCAATTATTCGAAGTGAATCCTGACGAGCTGCCCCATCCGGCTGTGAGTGATCTGGCAGTGGCATCCCAGTGATAGTTGTATACAGCACCAGTTCCAACAGGATAGCGGTATTCGATGATAAGGTTCCCTGATCCATCATAGAAAAAGGGCTCTTCCAGATCAATGGAAAACCACGAATTCGGATCTGGCGCATGTACTGTGAAGTTCTCCTCCCATAACACTTCTGTCATAGTTCCGGGTCGGTAGTTGTCATCAAATACCGTTCCCAGCTGATCTAGATCGCTGTACCCGATATAGATCTCAAGAGTATCAAGTGTAACTTCAGTTTCTCCCGAAGCCGTGCGCATGAGTGATATCG
>JAUWJE010000065.1 GCA_030607835.1 Candidatus Fermentibacterota bacterium
AGGCATGCCTGATGGAATGGAGCTGAAGAAGCCTTCTTCCTTCTTTTCTGATGCCTTAATTGCCTCCCACTGTTTTTCGACTTCTTCGGGGGAAAGATCATCTCTGTTTTCACCAAATACATGAGGATGTCTTCGAACAAGTTTCATTGAGATACCTTTCACAACATCCTCCAGAGAGAATTTCCCGCCATCCTCACAGATCATCGCAGACATAATTACATGCAACAGCAAGTCTCCGAGTTCCGCTTTCAGAAGGTCCATATCATTCTTTTCAATGGCATCGGCAACCTCATATGCTTCTTCAAGCATGTAGGGGCAGAGAGATTTCACTGTCTGTTTTCGATCCCAGTTACACCCGGCAGGGCTCCTGAGCTTCCTGACGATATCAACGAGTTCGCCCATCGCATTATTGAACTTATTATCAGGATCAGCCATGAATTGCGCCCTCACCAAAAGCCTCACCAGCTTCCATGAAAAGCTCAGTGAGAGTAGGGTGAGGATGAATCATCATCCCCAGAGCTGAAACGCTCACGCCAAGATTTACTGCAATAACAGCTTCACCAATAAGACTGCTGGCATCAGCTCCAACAATCTGGATGCTAACCACAGTATCATCAGATTCTCGAGCAATTACCTTTATGAAGCCTTCTGTCTCGTTCATACTAACAGCCTTGCCATTAGCTATGTACCTGGAAATCCTGGTTTTCACAGGAACTCCTCTTCTTTCCCATTCTTCCTGGGAGGGTCCTACTGCGGCGATCTCTGGATTTGTAAAAATACAACCAGGCATCGTATCGGGATTTACAGTACGCTTTCCGTTCCCGAAAAGATGTTCCACCGCTGTCAAACCCTGAGCAGTTCCCGCGTGAGCAAGTTGCCATTTACCTGTAGCATCACCAGCTGCGCATACTCCGGGAAGATTTGTCATCTGTTTCTCATCTGTTACAATTCCGGATGAAGTGAATTCGATTCCCGTTTCGCAAAGCCCAAGCCCTTCAAGCTTTGGTTTTCGCCCGATGGATACCAGTAGACGTTCCGCTGAAATTTCAGTGTTATCCGAGAGAATGACAGTTGTTTCATTTTCTTCAACTTCAATCAAATTGACAGGATTATCTGTCAATATTTTCACTCCTGAACGCTTGAGAGATTTGATTACGACCTCAGTCACATCTTCATCAATACCAGGCAGAATGGAAGGCAGCATTTCAATAATCGTAATCTTCACACCAAGACTGGAGAAAATGGATGCAAACTCACAGCCGATTACACCTCCACCAACGATTATCAGGCTCTCGGGAAGTGAATCCCAGGCGAGAACATCGCGACTCGTCTGAACTCCATCCAGCGCAAAAGGACCTGGTTGCATCGGAGCTGATCCGGGAGAGAGCAGTATGTTCTCAGTCCTGAGAAGAGTATTTCCCGCAAGAACCTCATTAGTACCTTTGATAGTACCATGTTCCCTGATAACATCAATCCCCAGATTGCTGAGATGTGCTTCAATTCCTTTTCTGAGTCGTTTCACAACGAGATCTTTCCTCCGGGCAAGTTTATCCCATGAGAAAGAAAGTTCTCCTTCAAGCCCATACCGTTTTGCCGAAGCTGCATGACGAAGCAAAGATGTACTTGCTACAAGCGTTTTTGTGGGTATGCATCCCCTGTTAAGGCATGTTCCACCAAGATCTTCTTCTTCAACAATTGCTACACGTCGTCCTAGCTGCGCTGCCCTGATTGCGGGGATATAACCCGCTGGTCCTCCTCCGATAATTATCAGATCATATCTATTCATTGGATTATCCTTCTAAATTCGACAAGTCGTGATGTGACGAATGAGCCTTTAGTAAATATGATAAGACAAATCCTCGGAAAAGGCCAGGTTAAATATGTTTATTATCTGTTTTGTTTGTCTGTTCTCTCAATCCATGAATTTCGACGAACTGTCTGCACAGCTTCATCTTGAGACAGGCAATGCTTACCTCAGTCAAGGGTTGCCAGGGCAGGCAGAAGAGGAATTTCTGCTTGCACTGGAGATCAGCGAAGACTGCTATCCGGCTCTACTTGGTCTTGGTAATGTCCATCTTGTGCTATCCTCATGGAACAGGGCGGAAGAATATTACAGGCTGTATATCGAAGCCTGTCCTGAGGATTACCGCGGTTATTATGAACTTTCAAACCTCTTGCTCATGATCAATTCTCCGGATTACGCATTGATTATGGCTGACAGTGCATTTCTCAGGGCGCCGACAAATCCTGAGATATGGCTTCTCAGCGGGAAGGCAGAACTCGCTGCAGGAGACACAGCATCTGCTGAAATGTGGTTCATAAAGAGCATGCAGACTCAGGGGTCAATCGGAATTGAGTCACTTATCCTGCTGGCATCTGTTTACAGAAGCACTTCTAGAGGAGCAGAAGCCAGAGAGCTTCTCCTTCCATTGGCAGGCTCAGGATATGCACCAGCCTACTGGGGTCTGGTTCAGGTATATCTAACCTGGGATGATTACATGAGAGCAGTGGATGCGATAAACAATTACCTGATCCTGTCACCAAATGGACCGTATGCTGATTCAGCATTAATGGTCCTTGAAGAGCTGGGAGAATCAGGCGACTATATGCCGTGACAGATAATTTGTATATAAATTTGTCTGTTCAAACAATAAAACTACGTCAAACAGGTTGACGAATTGTGATACGTCTCTAACAGGATTGGAATAGCAATGGAAGACAAAGGCTTCTTTGGCGCTCTGTTCGATTTCTCTTTTGAGAGTTTCGTTTTTCCAAAAGTTATAAGCATAATCTACGGAATTGTTGTTGTGCTTATGGTTATCGGTTATCTGAGTCTGATAGTTTTTGCCTTTGGACAGGGATCAACAGCAGGAGTGGGTGCTATCATTCTGGGTCCTGTAGTCCTGATCCTATATCTGATCATGGTTCGCGCCTGGATGGAAATCGCTATAGTCATGTTCAGAATTTACGATAATACAGGTAAGATTGTAGAGATGAAGAGGCAGAGTCACTAAACCTGATCCTCTGGAGGCTCTCCCACCAGTTTCTTGCCACGCCACAAGATCAAGGCTGCCACGAACGCCAGAGCTTCACCAAGTGTGATCCATAGTCTGGCTGCAATCGATACAAGGGATGCCTGCCCTGGCTCTCCTCCAGTTAAAACAATTCCGATAAGCCAGACCAGAGATATTTCCCGGATACCAAGCCCTCCTGGCGAAAACACTGCAAGAAATCCTATTCCTACAGCGGTGGGCAGGAGAAAGGCTCCCGGAAAAAAAGGCAGATCCATTCCAAAACTTCTCGCAAGGAAGACAAATGCAATCCCCTGTAGCAGGAAGACTAGTAAATAGACAGGCAGAAGTTTCAGAACGTTGGCAAATCCTGGATCCTGAATGTCAATATTCTTTCCGGTAACGGATGTGATGATTGAAAGCAATCTTCTAAATGCGCCGGGGTGCGCCGTGAATATGACCACCCCCGCAGTCACCAGAACAATCAGGACGCTAAGCGTTGTTCCCATCCCAATCTTCCCCGCGGCCAGTGGAATAACAGGAAGAGATGCAAGGAGACAGCCTGCTATAATGAAAAGGCTCTCAAGAATGAGTGCATGGCCAGTTCTAACGGCGGATATACCTATTTTCTTTGACAGTCCGATCTTTCCCACAGCGCCCCAGACTTTTCCTGGAATGTATTTACCTACCTGCGCAAGAAAATGGATATTGAATGCCTGTCTGAATGAAATCCTGGCCCCCGCTGTACTGCAGACAAGCATCCACGACCATGCTGCTGCCAGCAGATGCAATATCATCAAAACGAATGAAATGATGAATAGGAGCGGATTGAATGAAAGAAGATTTCCGAATCCTCCAGCCTCAGCTGCTCCTTCAAGGAAAGAATCCACAAGGTAATAGAGAGCGGCAGCGGTAAGGATAAGCCCGACAATATTAAAGACGATTTTCTTCACTGACCTCTCCTCCTTCCATACAGATGAAGATATCCCGAACCAGCCACGAGTAAAATAGCGGCTGTCGGAATGAGAACAGGAGCTGCGGTTCGAGTCGCCTCTGATAAATTACAATCGTAAACGAACAGCATTGCCATGAACAATCTATCCAGTGGGCTCAATTCACCTGCAGGTATTCTCTTCATAATCTCCAATGCTGGCTTGTCTCTTCTTAGAGCATGCAGTGTTCTTGCAAGTTTTACAGCTATTGCCCGATTCAAAGAGTCAGTCTTATAACCGCGTTCAAGCGTACGGAGATTCTTCAGGTGAATCCTATCATCAGGATTCATCCCATCATGTTGAGAGAGTAACCTCAGAAGAGGAATAATCAAGCGTGTCATTAACTGTGTTCTTCAGTCAAGTATGCTCAGTTTGGCTTCCGATTTCTTGCTGGATGCCTTGCTGTCTCGAGAGAATACACTTGATTCGAAATGTGGAAGACATGCAGTATCCAGCAGCATTTCAAGGAGATCATCGGAAGAAACATCGGGTTGAAGAAAGATATCAATCAATCTTTCCTTGAAAACATCCAGCCTTTTCTCCTCCGGACTGGAAGAATCTTCAATCCAGCGCTTGGGATGCTCAAGCATGGCCAGCATTCTTCTCGCGGTAAAATCCTGCTTCATGGTCAAATCCCAGAAAGATTTTGCTTCCTTCGTAGTAATAAGCTCAAGAAGCTGACTCGAAAGTGTACTTTTTGATATTAGATTACCTGAGTAAAGATTATGCAGACTCTCCAGTCTACTTTGAAGACTGCTTTTAAGTTTATCCGTATCAATGTCTGCAGTCATGCTCCACCTCAGTCTTTTTCCTGAATTTTTTTTTACCTGGTGGTGTTGCAAGTCGCGAAAAACTTCGGAGTTTATTAGATCTCTTCAGCTTGCCAATGACTGAATTATAACCCCTCAGGCTTCCACCAAGGATATTTGCAGAACCATCTTCATCTTTGATAACATTTCGTACAACGCAGTTATTGTAAAGCCACTGCATGATACTATCATGATGCTGTTCAAGAACAAGCTCAAACCAATCCATTGATTGATCTCTATAATCGATAATGCCCTGAAGTAGATCATCAAATCCGTAATTATCATATGCGGATACAGCTACCCCTGCATGTGGTTTTCTGAAATCCTCAACCGCATCACATTTTGTCCATACAGTCAATCTCGGTACTGCAGCATCAACTCCAATTCGATCAAGAGTTTTCCTGACCGCTTCAAAATGCCTGATTCTGTAAGGACTGGACCTGTCAATTGCTACAACCAGCAGATCAGCTTTCCTTGCTACATCCAGTGTTGTATGAAAACTGGCTATAAGAGTTTCGGGAAGCCTTTCTATGAAACCAACTGTATCTGAGATAAGTACTTCTGATCCATCAGGTAATTTAAGTCGCCTGGATGTAGTATCGAGAGTAGCAAAAGGCCTATCTGCAGTGTATACGCCTGAATCGCAAAGCGCATTGAGCAGTGTGCTCTTTCCAGCGTTTGTATAACCAACTATGGTGATATTGAACATATTCCGTCGTCTTGCCGAGACAACTTTCCAGCGGGATTCAACTTCTGAAATTTTCTGCTCCAGCAAGGATATTCTGGATCTGGCTCTTCTGCGGTCTATCTCAAGCTGCGTTTCTCCATGACCTCTGGTTCCGATTCCCGCCCCGAGTCTGGAGAAATGGTGCCACATACCTGTAAGTCTTGGGAGGGCGTACTTCAACTGCGCAAGTTCGATCTGAAGTTTGGCTTCCTTTGAACGAGCCTGTCCCGCAAAGATAGCAAGTATCAGTTCAGTGCGATCAATGACCTTGCAATTTGTTGTTTCCTCAAGTCTAGATACTTGACCTGGAGTAAGATTGTGATCGAATACAATGGTAGAGATGCCCTCACGTTCAGCCACTGCTTTGAGTTCTACTGCTTTGCCTTTACCAAAGAACAGTTTTGGATCGGGAGAATTTCTCTTCTGTGATATCTCCTCTACAACTGTACCGCCCGCAGAATTAACCAGAGAAATCATTTCCTGAGTAGAACCAATCTCTTCGGGCTCGCTCCCTGTATACAATCGAGCCAGAAGAACTCTTTCAAATTGAGTTGCTTCTCCAGTTCTTCTATGCATTCTAACCGCTATTATACTGCGTTGAGATAAGGCTAGGTTTTCTTTCCGGTTGTTTTCCCGGTTGCTTTCCCGGTTGCTTTTGACTTATCGGCTTTGCGAGACGTTTTTGTTTTGCTCTTGCCCGATTCCTTTGGTGTTACTTCTTCACTGGGTATTTCGCTTTTAACACTTTCCCTGTTTTTCATGGCTTCTATGTTTTTCTGAACACCATTTCTTGCGTGCTTCCGGATAATTTCCTTAGCAGAAGCACTTTCGATGTTTTTCACCAGAGCAACTTCACCTGCAAATACATTGACGGCCTCATTAAGCACACGTTTTTCTGAGGGATTCATTTTATTCAGAATTGATCGAGAAATAATATCTCTGATGGCCTTAGCGACTTCTTTTGGTTCACCGGAGTGGACCCTTTCCTTCAGTCTCTCGATTCTTCTACGCCAATCTTTCGGGAGTTCATCCGGTTCTCTGGATAGTTCTTCAAGAGCGTCATCAAGCTCTGCCTTCGATACAACAGGCCGCAGTTCTGCATCATCCAGACTCTCAGTTGGCACAAGTACTCTTTTCTTTCCAACAACAATTTCAATAACAACACACTCGTGCATTTCACCAGAGATATTCTGATCGGAAATCTCTGTAACAACACCCGCTCCATGAATAGGATCTACAACTCTGGCATCAACCGAAAATTTCATAAGACCTCCTGCAGAATAATATTATCCAGATAATAATATCTCATATCTTCTGGAAAAGTCAATATGAAAAAACTTAAATTGAAGAGCTTGACAGGATTATTCGGATCCGAGAAGAATCCAGATATCTGGAATGGGGAATGAAGATATGGAAGATTCATTTAAAGTAGAATCTTCAAGAATCACATATCTTATAATCGCTTCGGCGGACTTATAGAATGAAATTTCTCCGCTGTAGAGGAATAATGTTGAATCCAGCTCAGATTCTATTCCAAGTTCAGCGTTCAGCATGTCACCATTACGGAAATCAACTACTTCAATGAACCATTCCTCTCCATCGATCAGAATGCTTCTTCCATTAAGAACGGATCTCGCCCATGTTGCAGCACCGACTCCGCCAAATACTCCTTCAACACCATGATTTGCAATATCAACATAAAGAGTACCCGCCGGAGTAACGGGGGATATTGTTGCGCCCGTGGGTAAGATATCATTTACAAGGTCTTTCCCCAGCAGGATATTAATATCAATGGGTTTGATCGCCAATACAGGATTACTTGAAGCCAGCTCTAATGCAAGCTCATAATTCCTTTCATGCTGTGAAACCGAAATGCGCGGATCACTCCTTCTTAGCAGAAGAATTGAGCTTCTGCGCGGACTTCCAGTACAAGTGTAAACCCCTGATATTTCTGAAGCTGGTCCTTCTCGAAAATCACTCGCCAGTCCCGGTTGACCGGCTCCATTAGTTATCCAGAGTATCGGCTCGTACTCCACACTAGAGCTAATACTCTCTGCAGGTATTTCTGCCATACCAGAATCGGGTAATAATGATGCTTCTGATATCAAAGCTGTGGAATCGACAGGGATTACATCATCCATAACTGATTCAACATCATCGGGTCCACCGAATACGAGTAAATAGACAACAACAGCGGTTGCCAGCACAACAGGAATCCAGAAGACTTTCTTATGAAGTATCCCCTTCCGGTTCTCACGGAGTTCCTCGAGAGTATCCACCTGCAGGTCTGATTTAGGATTACGAAGCTCATTAGAGAGAATAGTGAGGTTTGGAAACCTATCATTCACTTCCGGGGATACCATATTTTCAAGAAGTGCAAGCATCTTACGGGAAAGCATATTCCATGTGTTTATCTGCACATCGCGATTGTCGCTCCCTGCTAATATCCTGAACATCAACAGGCCCAGTGCGAAAACATCACTTCGCGGATCATCCGGGTTCTTTCCCACAGCTTCAGGCGGGGAAAAGGGAGTATCCGGTATACCTCTTGCACCGCCAAGGATGAAATGCTCTCCATTATCTGTTATCAGAACGTTTTCCGGACCGAGATAACCGATTCTGTGACCTTCGTCGTGAATCTTTCGCACTATCTCAAGAACTTTCATTCCTGTTGAAACAGCCTCTGTCTCTGATACTCCTCCATTTCGCATAATCTGCTCCATAAGGAGCAAAGCATCATCCGGCACCGAAAACAGGAGTATTTTCGCGTCACTGTCATCGAAAGGATGTATTTCTGAATCGGGAAGGATAACTCCCTCTATGTCAGGACATTCCCCTGGAGGTAATCCGCCAGCGGAACCTTTGCTCACCTCTGCGAGCATAACCTTATCGTGGATCATAATGCGGGCCAGGAGATAATCCTCTTCGTCAATGAGGATTTTCCCGCCCTCTGCAACGGAGGAGAGGAGTTTAGTAAGCATTTCCATCCATTGTGTAGTTTGGTGATTCCTTTGTAATCATCACATCATGCGCATGACTTTCTCTTAGTCCTGCCGAAGTAATTTTAATAAAACGCGCTTTGC
>JAUWJE010000006.1 GCA_030607835.1 Candidatus Fermentibacterota bacterium
ACTTGACATCAAAGGTAGACATAGAGACCTGCGGGAAGAGTTTCAGTGTTCCACTGAGCGGTGGGGCTACCCTGAAGCATTTCACCGTCGTTCAGAACATGAACGATCCTTCCGGAGAGGTCATAGACGCTGAGTGTCATCGGACCGTTGTTGGGAAGACTGAATGTGATTATTACGTTGCCCACCGCTGGATTAACCGAGGGGGGGTTCAGAGAGAACGGGAATGCTGAATGTCCATGTCCAATGCCTGTTGTCTCCCACTGGATGGTGGTGCTTACAGTTGAGGAGTAACCGAACTCCGGGCTGACGGCTTCTACCAAGATGGTTGTCACCGCTTCTGAGAGGGGTCTTGTAACCACAGGCACGAAGCAGGCGATGTTTGGGGTTGCCCAGAGTATGGTTCTGGTTCCATCGTTGTTCTCCCGGTACACATTATAGGTGTACACTTCAGAGGGTGAATGATCCCAGCGAAGCCTGATTGTGCCTGTGGTGTCATTCACCTGACTGAACTGCTCCACATACAGACCTGAAGATGGGGCGGGGACATCAACTGGACCTCTGACAATCCCCATTCTTCCGATGATAGCTATGTAGTCGGATATGGGTGTTGAACTTGTGAAATTGATACCAGTCACGGCGACACTTGATCCAGCATAGCTTCCTAGGGAATACTTGAACAGGTTCCAGCCAGCCTGGGTGGCATTATCTACATCAGCAAAGTAATAGTTATCCGGATCGGATGTGAGGGAAATGGCAGCCTGCATTCCGGAAGGCTGGCCTGCGGATTCAGCATACCAGGCCAGGTGAAGGGTGTCTGTGGACGCTATCTCCGCGTCAGCTTTGTAGAGGTAGAGCATTGTCTCGTTCGAAATATTCAGATCTCCGGAAACCTTCAGGCAATTACCGCCATAGTAGGCATGCTCCCAGTCCATCTCGGGGTAAAGGGGCGTTCCAGGGCTTTCCGCGATCCACCTCCAGGTAGGAAGTACATCCTGCTGGCTGCGGTTATGCCACTCAAGCTCTGAAAGGATTTCTCCGTCGATTGCATATAAATAACCCTGACCGGTATTGAAATTGGTTACGAAGGGGATTGAAGTGATTGGAGTTCTTGCAGCGAAGTAACAAGCCAATCCCTTCCAGGGGTGCGTTGTATCTGTGTTGGAGGGGTCGCGGTTGGCTCCGCACCAGAATCTGTTTGCTCTGGTGTAGAATGCCGGGTGACTGGAAGCATTGCTGTAGGTCCAGTTGGGGCAATAGAAACACACAGCCGTCACATGATCCCCACCCTCTGGGAAAAGAGCATCCCAGTTGACCGCTGTATTGTATCCGCTTGCCTGTACATCAATCCCGGCATAGAGCTCGTAGGGACTTCTACCCAGGGATACTGCCAAATCAGAGGAATTCTGCAGCCCTGTGGCATTCCACCAGAAGTTGAGGAACATCCAGTCAGAAACCACCTGTCCTTCATACTGGAAGAACCAGTCATTGTTTGTGGTGAGGGCGTTCTGCCAGCTGATGCCTCCGGATTCGGTCATTGCATCATACCACTGGATCTCAAGGTCGGAATTTTCCTGAATGTACAGCATGAAGTCACGCATGTCCTCAGCGAGTTGGACGTTACCCCCTGCTGTCTCCTGGTTGATGAACCAGCCGTCAAACCCGTAATACTCTGTCATCTCTATCAGTTTGTCGGCCACCGGGAAAGTGGCTCCATCCTTCTGCACCAGGTCCCAGACCCACTCTATCTGTCCCCCGTAGGCGGCGGGAGGAAGAAAGATCGTTCCATACACCGGTACCCCGTTCCGGTGACCTGCATCTATTACTCCGGGATTTGGAGCCAGTATGAGCCCCTCACCGGCACTGCCACCCCAGAAGGTAAGGTGATCCACATACTGCCAGTAGTTGAAGGCGTACACATCAATGCCAGGTCCGCCCTGGGACGGGTTGTTGCTTGTGGAGGGATTCATGATGCTGAGAGTACTCACTCCTCCCTGATCGGTAGTGGCGTGAATATTGCACTGCGTATCACCGTAGGTTCTGGTGGCCAGTTCAATTCCACTTCTGTTGTAGGGTGCGTCTTCATCACCAGCAGGTGACCAGGTCAGAAGTTCATTCGGGAACCAGTATGAAGCGAAGGGTTGCCCAGGCAGCTCCTGAGCGAATCCGATTCCAACCCCGACAATCATTAATAGTGATACTATTTTCATCTACTTGAGCCCCTCCTAACAGAATGTTAATAGAGCAATACTGATCATGGCTGGCACAGGAGCACTAGACCGAAGCCGATGACATCCCATACCTGCCCTGCTTCTATTTCAAATGAGATCCTCATGCTGGAGTCTTCACCCGGCTGGAACATCACTCCTCCAATAAAGCTGAGAGAACCGTCTCCGAATATATTCAACGGACTGTATCAGGACCTTCGTATCCCTCTTCCCTCCTGCTGCTCCAGCAGATAGCGACTGCGGTTGAATCCTTCTCGTTCGAGAAGATATGACTAACTCCTGGATCAATTTTGAGGATATCCGCTTCGGAGAGAGTGTATTCCTCATCCTGATCGGGCATTCTTATGATGAGTTGCCCCGAAAGGACGATAACTTCCTCGTTTCTGCCAGGGTGTGTATGATTTCCTCGAAAATGTCCTGATTCAATTGAAAAGATGTGGCAGTTTGAGATTAAGGATGTCGATTGTAGATGTTCAAATGGGTTGATTACATAGCCACGCGGGTCAGCGTGATCGTCCAGTCTGGTTGTTTCACTCATCTGCATTCCGCTTCTTTCTATCGAGGTAACTTCGAATCTGGAGCGCTCTTCTCTTCCCGACACCGGGGACTTCCATGATCTCTTCGATGGTGGCAGTATTGATCCTTGCGGCACTGCCGAAATAATTAAGAAGGCGAAGCCTTGTTGCCGAGCCGATGCCGGGGATATCATCAATTACTGAATGCAGGCTGCCTGTAGAACGTTTCTGCTGGTGGTAGTGAAGAACGAATCTGTGAGCCTCGTCTCTAACACTTCTGAGGAGAGATAAGGGAGTTGAATCCAGGGGAAGTCTGATTACTCTTTCGGAAATACCTTCAAGCAGCACCTCTTCCCTTTTAGCAATGGAGACAAAACGGATTTTCTCTGCCCACTCCTCCGCAGCTCGGACAGCTGCTCTGAGCTGAGTTATCCCCCCATCTATAAGAAAGATATCCGGATACTCATCCTCCAGTTTCGATAGATACCTGTCAACAGCGGAGGCTATCATAGCCGGATCATCTCTTCCTTTTTCACGGGAGATGGCAAACCGTCTGTATCCTGATTTATCAGGATATCCTTTTCTGAAGCTGACAATTGCCGCGACAGGCCAGGAGCCCTGTATTGTAGAAGCGTCAAGACATACAATCCAGTTAGCGGGACCTGGCAGATTGAATATGTCGGCAAGAGCCTCCAGAGCCGCTTCAGTGTTCTTTCTGCTTGCACCAGGGTGTTTCCATGATAGACGTACAAGGAAATGTTCCAGGTTTCTCCGGGTCAACTGAAGAACTTCTCTCTTCCCGCCACGTTCAGGAACGAATACTTTAACGGAACCCTTTCGTTTTTTCGAGAGCCATTCAGCAAGTGCCGCATGAGAATCGGGGATTTCCGGAACCAGTATTTCTCTTGGTATATCCTGTGTCTGCGAATAATATGCTCCCAGAAGTATTGAAATGCGTTCGGGAACCGGAGCAAGTTTCCATTTACTGTCGAAAGGCATTCTCACAACACCTGTAAAACGTCCTCCACGCATTCGCATGACAATTCCCCAGTTATCCTGAACCGCTACAGTGTCTCTGCTTATCGAGTCTTGAATAGAATCGGGAGCGGGCCAGCCAAAGTTGTCCAGACGGGAAAGAAGATCTCGCAGTCTTCCGGCTTCTTCATAATCCGTTTCCTCTGACGCTCTGTTCATAAGTATCTCAATACGCTCTCGAGCCCATTCCCAGTCACCGCGAAGAATTTTGAGCATTTCATGAACCGTCCTGCTGTATACTTCAGTTGTGACATTACCGGTACAAGGCGCAGGACAGCGGCCGATCTGCCCCATGAGGCACGGTCTTTCATTGGAGGGTGGAGTTTTCCCCCCACACCTTCTGAGAGGAAAGGTGTCAAGCAGGAATTCTTCAAGCTTTCTCAAATTTCTTGCATCAGGATAAGGACCGAATCGGGGTCTTCCTGAAGTGCTTTTCCGATCTCTTGTAATCTGCAATCGAGGATACTTCTCATCTGTCGTGATTTCAAGGTAAGGATACCTTCCGGAATCCCTGAGGCGGACATTGAGAGGCGGCTTCCGTATACGGATAAGTTCCGCTTCAAGAATAAGCGCATCCACTTCCGATCCGGTGATAGTCCATTCTACTGATACAGCTTTTTCTAGAAGGAGCGTATGGCGGGAATCCCCCTGGTTTGAGAGATGCCCCTGAAGCCTGTTTCTGAGGCTTTTCGCCTTCCCTATGTAGAGCACTCTTCCCTCGCCGTCCAGGAAGCTGTAAACACCTGGATGGCGCGGTGCTCCGGCTACCGATTCTCTAAGACTTTTTGATCCGGCCACGTCTCATCGCCAGGGAAAAAACTGATCTGGCATCTTTTCCGCCAATAATGACGAAAACTGCTAGAAAGACTGCCACTGCCCCAAGAGAAGTTCCGGAAATAGATAATATCCCTTTCAGTGTAGAAGTGGCTGATATAGAAATTACAGAAGGCGATAAAAGCCAGAGAAACAGCAGCGTAAGAATACCGGCGGGTATCATTGAGAGCCAGGCGAGTCTAGAGGATTGGACAACAGGACCTAGTTTTCTTCTAAGCGCTATTCGGAGAATAATAAAATTGAGCATTGATGAGATACTCGTTGCGAGAGCGAGACCGGCCAGAGGACGTGCTATACCCGTTCTGATGAATGCAAGAGTGAGAACTATGTTGAGTATGATATTCAGGCCCATGCAGCTTATCGCGATTTTTACCGGTGTTTTTGTGTCTTTCATCGCGTAGAAGACCGGAGCAGTGATCTTCACGGCTCCATAGAACAGGAGTCCAACTGAATAGTAACCAGAGCGGCACTGGTCAATGCTGTGGATTCAGCTGTAAACGCTCCCCTGGCAAGAATAACATTTACAACAGGTTCGGCCAGAAACAGCAGGCAGAATGTAGCTGGAATCATCAAAGCCGCCAGTGCCAGCGTTGCTCTACCGAGGGTTTTGCCAGCGTCCTGAAGCTTACCGCTTGCGGTCTGTCTGCTGAGTGTAGGTAGAAGAGCGGTGGCAAGAGAAATCGCGAATACTCCCTGGGGGAACTGCATTATCCTGTTTCCATACGAAAGAGCAGCGATACTTCCAGGTTCCAACATTGATGCAATTATTTTGTCCACAATAATATTTACTTCTGCGGCAAGCAGCCCAACAAGTGCTGGAAATGCAAGCATTCCGACTTTTCTGACTTTAGGGTCTTTCCAGTTGAAGTCCGGCTTAAATCTGAATCCTCTTCTTCTGAGCGCCGGGAGCTGAATCAGTAGCTGGAATACCCCGCCGGCCATCACTCCAATTGAATATCCCCATACCGGCTGATCAGGGAAAAACCAGCGTGACAGAAGCAGGATTCCGGCAAGAGCAGAGAGGTTGAAAAAGATGGGAGCACTGGCTGGAGCCAGAAAATGCCTGTGCGCGTTGAGAATGCCCATGACAACTGAAGCGCAGCCTACCATGAGAATGTAAGGAAACAGGAGGCGCAGTAGTCCTGTGGCAAGTTCGGATTTTCCGGGAACATCAGAGAATCCAGGAGCGAATATTTTTATTATCAGTGGCGACGCCAGTATTCCCAAAAGAACGATTATCAGAAGAGCAGCGGCAACCAGTGACAATATTCTGCTTCCCAGCCGGAAAGCATCCCGTTTACTGTCCTTCATCAGAATCTCGGTGTATGTGGGCACGAACGCAGCACTTGCAGTTGCTTCCCCGAACAGCCTTCTGAGAGTATTGGGAATTATGAAAGCAAGTGTGAAAGCATCGGCAGCCATACCTGTACCAAGAATCGCAGCCTGTGCTATATCTCGGAATAATCCAAGTATGCGGCTAGTTACCGTAAGTCCGCCGAGCAGACCGGTTGCTCGCGCAATCCTGGAGGCTTCCTGCTGTGGTGTGCCAAGGTCCTGAAGGTTCTCTTCAAGTCCGTGTTTATCGAAAGAACTCATTCAGAAGTTGACCCTTTCATGCTTATCGTATGTTTTCCGCATGCACAAGTATTGGTTCAAGCTGGTCTCTGAGCAACGGGTTCAGATTTACGGCTCTTCTTGCGGCCTGAACTGATTCATTGAATTTTCCATTTGTCCATAGCGAAACCGCATAGTTCTTCCACAAAGTGGGAGATTCAGGCGCAATATCAATTGCCCTCTCGAATTGTTTTAATCCTTCACCGGGATAACCGAGCAGTGAATAGGAAACCCCCCTGAGATTGTGATAATCAGCTCCATAGAATCCCCTGCTTTCAGCGTAATCCAATTCATCCAGAGCTCCGACTGGATTCCCTGACTCTATCATATATTCCGCTGCAAGTGTTGAAGTAAGTCCAGGTCGAACCATACCAGGGTAAGTTACAAATAGCGATATGAGGATAATTACCAGGGCTGCAAAGCCGGCATAACGGATATGTTTCCGGTCAGGATAAACGGATGCCGAAAGGAACCAGAAAGCGGGGATCGCGGTTAATCTGAATCTTGCGGAGGGGAAGAACACAAAGGCAGTTATCACTCCCGCGAGGATGATGGAAACAGCAAGATCATGCCAGAAGACTCTGTTCTTATCGAAACACCGCGCTGATCCAAGAGACATAGCAATCAGTGAAAGTGGCAGCATGAGAATCAGGAAGGTCTTTTTCAGTAACCAGCCCGTTTCAAGATTTCTGCCAGGTCCCGGAAGAGTGAAGAATGCAAGTATTTTCCGCACTCCCATTCCAGACCACGTAATCGGTGAGGATTTAATCGTGCTTATAGCTCGCTGAAGGAATTCCGAATCTCCCCCGCTCCCTCTATCTCCCAGCGCAACCAGTTCCTCAAATTCAGTCCCTGGAGGTGTTGAAAGAAGCTGCCAATCCGTTCCCAGCCAGATATTTTCAGCTCCGTTAACTGCAATTACCGGTCCGGCGCCTGCTGAAATGTTCAGGATGATTACAGGCAAAATTGCCATCACTGCACCAGCGGTAAATCTGCTCCATTCCCTCAGCCTGGATTGAAATGAGAAGAAAAACAGCACTGCTGGAATCAACAGGAGTTCTGCTCTGAAGAGTACGGCAGCTCCTGCGAGAAATCCGGCAAGCAGAAATTTCCTCCGCTTTGCGAGTAACATCGAAAAAGATAGAAAAGCCGCGGCTGGAACAGCCGGAAGAAACTGTATACCCGAAAGAATGAAGAAGGGGGACAATGCCAGTCCTGTACAGCAGATGTAGACCCATGAGCTTCTCTGCTTCCTGAATGCGAAAAGAAGCGCGATTGCGGGAAGGAGGGACAGAAGTGAAATCACCATCCGCGAATGCAAAGGATCCTCGGCTGCGTTCGTTATCATCGCCATTATGAACATGCCCGGCGGTCTGGAGAGACCGTCGGTTCCAGGGACAAAAGGAGAAATTGTGTATGTTTTTTCATCAACGTACAAGCCATTAAGCGGCAGAATGCTGTTAACGGATGTAAAAGTCCATACTCGGATACCAATAGCGGTCACTACCAGAATTATAAGGAATAGAGCCAGTGAAATTTTCATTATTCAATTTCGAGGAGTACAGGTAAACGGTGAAGGATTCCCGTAGTGTCCATAAATGTCACAGTATCTTCCGCATTAATAAGGATCAGTGTTGAATCACTCCAGGCAGAGGTACATCCTTCAAGATTCCAGATTCTTTTCAGATTCCCTGAAATGATTTGCTGTTCGCCCCATGACAGCATCGGCAGGATATCGCAATACTCACTGTTTTCAGCAGGTGCGGACCATCTGCCGGAAGCGAAGAGTGAAGAGGGTTGAGCAAGATCGAAAGGATCGGAAATGCTTATGGAATCGGGCACAACAAGACGACCGCTTTTCCAGGACCATTCCGACAATACAAGTATCATCTCCTGTTCTGTCAAACCGGCGAACTTTCTTCTCAGCAGCATATCGAACCGTCCCCCGCAGTTCATCAATAATCTGAAAGTACCGGTTTTCGGATTGATGCTCCATTCCTCATTTAGAGAATTCTCAGTTCCTGAATTGGGGGCATGAGTAAGAAGATCACCTTTATCAAGAACATAGAGCGTGTCAGGCTTGAAGATAAAGAAGGCAGGTGTAAGATAAGCGGAAGGTTCCACAAGCCATGACCGTCCATCCTCCGTTTCAACCCTGACAAGGAATCTTGTCCATTCAAAAGGAACAGGCAGTTCAGGATGTAATTCCGTAGCTGGAAGAATGTATGCCTGAAGACCCAGTTCGTAACACATTGCGGTAAAGAGTACTGCCAGCTCAAGGGGTGTCCCGTCTCTGGAATCCAGTATTTCCTGCAGGCTCCTTATCTCGAAGACGGATCTGCCCTTTTCGCTCACTCTAAGTCCCATGCTGTTGCAGATAAGGCTTCTTGCCCTTCTTACCTGTGCCCACTCATCCGCTCCTGCTGAGGTTGTCTGAAGAGCTGCTTCCCTCAGATCAGGGGGATGAGGTCTGCTGAGAATGTCATTGACCAAAATAAGGATGTAACCAAAGAGATCCTCAAATGACCGGAAAGGAGTAATCCAGAGCTTTCCGGCTGAATCCGCGCAGGTATACATGAAACCATCATCAACAATTCTTTCAGTAAAACCCTGACCGGACCAAACAAGATCATCCGGGATGTCTCCCTGAAAGCTGAAACAACAGGAATCAGGGGATATTCCCTTGACCGATGGAGCCAGAACAGCCCATGGTCCCTCTCCCCAGTTCTCACTCCAGTCCCTTATCAGGATTCTATATCTGATCTCCATTCCCTCCCTGAGAGCGGGATACGCCACTACGTGCGAGCGTGGCCAGCCCCCTGATCCCGATAATGTATCAACCGCCCATTCCGGGACATGTCCGGATTCCATTCCCGGAAAACCGAAAACAGCTTCCTCGAGTTCGATTGATTGAGTCTGAGGGTTAAATCCATGAGCGATACGGCTGAGAAGCCTGTCACTTCCCTGAATGCCACGGATCTCGATAGTCTTATAGAGTGTATCATCCTTTAGAGTAATAGAGATTGAATACAGTGATACTGTTGAAGGTTCAGCAGATAGCACTGATACAATCAGTAATGGGATAAAGAGCCACCGCATTACCTGAATACCACCGTTCTGAAGGATCCTGACATTCTTGAAAGGAGACCTGATCTCAAATCAATAAGTTGAGATGAATCCGGAATCATCGGCATAAGAGACATGAATTCATCCATTCGGAGATATTCATCACCATGATAGAATTCAATACTGTAATTGCTAGAAGAATAAGGTTCGGGAATTTCCGGAGAACCCGAAGGCAGTCCAGTCAGATCCAATCTCAGATGTGCGTTATAAGGTGTTTCAATAAAAACATTATCCCTTATACCCGGAAGGACATATGCGCTTGCTCTTGAACCGACAAGATCGATTGTTTCAAGCCCTGGAACCAGCATATAGAGGGATTTATCCTTTCTTATATAGCTGCACTCCCATGATCCGGATCCGTGCACAGTCAGAGATTGTCCGTTTATGTTCGGATCACCATCAAGATGGATGTCCGATCCTGGAAGCGCTCCAAACAGAGTCTCAAGGAGTAATGTTCTTCTCTCAAGTGCCACTCCTGCAAGCATGGATCTGAAAAGCTCATCGGCTGCCCCTGACATAGTGACATTAATATTTCCATTAATTATTCCCGAATCAGCATCAAAGGAGCCTTCTATCAGAATGGAAAGGGAATCAAGGTGATATTTGTCCGGAAAATTCTTCAATCCGCTCCCTGAAGCCGTTAAGGGTAGATATTCCGCAGCTCTGAGTGCGTACGAGTACCCATCCTCCGAGAATTTGTTCACCGGATCCAGAAACATCACTTGGTTTGAATTGATATCGAGAGCGACAAGCATGTGATCAAAACTTCGAGAGCCTGCATATTCTGCAATGCTTCCCGATGTTGAAGTAAGAACTGCGTACGGATTATGTCCGGCTCTTCTTAGAAGCCATAGAAGGAGAACTGCTTTATCACGGCAGACGCCGGCATGCTCATTCAGTGTTTCAAGAGGGAAACGCGGTGTATAACCGGGATCTCTTCCCCAGTTTCCGCTGAGGTATTCAATCTCCTCTGAAACCCAGCTGCAGATATTAACGGGTTCAGAGCCTGTTATTTCCAGAATCGAATCAGCGACTGGTTCATAATCCTGCATGAGTGTTTCATCAAGAACAGTGTACAATCCAGCGCTTACATCTGACGGTTGATGGCTGGCGATCGTAATAGCAGGGCTGCATTCGGTAATATTTCGTGAGAATGGAAGAGCAGGTATCGGACTGTAGGAATAAGTACTCCATGAAAAACATACCGTTGTGTCGTTAAAAGGAATTATCTCAGGCTGAGGGAGATCATTGGAAGAAATATAGATTTCCCGATCAGCGGGCCAGAACACTCTGAAAGTTCCGGCTTTGATACTGTCTCTCGCCGCCGCATAGTATGTATACGAGTAGAAATCATCCATAGGCAGGTAATCGATGTGCCGTCTTATCTCAATAAAAAGCGTATCACCAATTTCAATCCCTGGAAATTCCACAAACAGTTCCCTTAGAGAACTCTCAAGTCTTCCGTCAGGAAGAAGAGATCTGTGAGGAATCTCTCTCAATACAGCGTCATCAGTACCTCTTCCCGGTCTCCAGTGTCTTATGAAAGCGATTGAAATCTCAAGTGACTCCCATGTGTTCCTGAACGAAGATACAAGTTCTCTGTAGTACTCAACTCCTCTTGCAGTAAGGGGAATTATGACTTCACGAGTGACCTCTGAATAGCCGGAATCCGGAGAAGAACAGTAAAGTGTTACATCATGATTCAGAAAGACTGCATCCGGAGATGCGAGAATGATTGCCAGAATAAACAACAATGCTCAGTGACTCCCGTCTGTAAGCTCCAGGATCGGTGGCTGGCGGGTTGATGTTCTGTTAACATCAAGCAGAGTCATACTGATATAATGATTCTTAACAGCGTCTACATCGGTACCATCAGGATCAAACACAGGAAGTGACCGGTACCTGTCATATGCGAATACTCTGCCCGGTTCAAGTTCTCTGAACGAAATATCAGCGCTGAATTGCGCCATCCGTGTCCATCTCCACCCCTTGATCTCACTGATTTCCATAGCTGGAATATTTACATTAACAATTGTTCCATTCGGAATATTATTATTTATGTCATTTTCAAGAAGCGTATCAAGAGCAGAGGAAGCAGTTTTAAACAAAGGCTTCTCGCCGTGTGCTGAAATCTGAACGCTCAACGCAATGGATGGAATGTTCCATAGAGCGGCTTCCATCGCAGCGGCAACGGTTCCGGAATACAGAATGTTATTCGAGAGATTCGCTCCTGGATTGATACCGGATACAAGCAGATCAGGAGGATTATCCTTCATAACCTCCATGAGAGCTATCTTTACACAATCTGTGGGTGTTCCCTCAAGAGCCCACCTGCGCTCTCCTTCACTTATGAGCTCCATTGAAGAATAAAGCCCTAAAGCATGGCTTGTACCGCTGCAGTGATGAAGCGGAGCAACAACCCATATCTCGTGTTCTTTTCCTAAAGAGTTTTCCAGCTCGATAAGTCCCGGCTGATCATAACCATCATCGTTTGTCAGAAGAATCCGCATGTAGTTAAAGAGACCGTTCAAGTGTGAACCGATGTACAGTTCCCATAGCATAGTCTACAGGAACGAAGGCGTAATCGAGTATCCACCCTCCTGCCGAAAGACCCATTCCAGCTGAAAGGTTTCTTGAATCATCAAAGAACCTCATGCCGAATCGGAGGCGCAGCCATCTCTTTGGCGTGTATTCCAGACCGCTGCCTGCTGAGAATCTGTTGTCAAGCGGTTTTCTGATCTCACCTGATAATGCGAGTAACCCGATTGGCAATCCGAAAGTATATCTTGCTCCAGCCCTCCAGGTTGATGGAAGTCTGAATTCGTTATCAACCATGGTTATTGATGGTCCGATATGCTGCACCGCGGCAGCTATATCCAGATTTGCCATTGGATGCAATACAAGGCCAGCATCAAACGCGATACCTGACGAACTTTCCAGCCAGATCTTCTCACGGATTATCTTGATTCCCAATCCGAGATCAAACATTCCCAGTCGAACCGCGCCTGCGGCATGGAAGGACATGTCCCACGCGGAAAAAGTGTCGAGCGGTTCAGAAGTTGCTTCATTTCGCATCTCCAGGTTTCCGACATGAAGGAAACGACCGCCAAAAGCACAGGTAACAGGACCTGCCAAGAAATTCCAGGCAAGGTAGTTCTGTGAAGCATCTCCAAGCCATTGATTGTGTCCGGCTGATATTGCACCTGTTTCAAGTGAAGCGAGCAGAGCCGGATTTGTGAATCCTGCCAGACTCCCACTGTTTAATATCCCTGTTCCACCGAGTGCGGCTGCTCTGGCTCCAGGATCGATCTTCAGAAAACTGAAAGCTCCCGCACCTGCGTCACGGTATACTTCATCTGAAGAAAACACCGGGAACACAGCAAATATGAGTAATCCAGCAAGAAATATTCTGATCATGACACTCGCATTTCAATGAAAATATTGATTTACATATTATCCATTATCTAATTTCTATCATTCGAATTGACAATAGTTCCACTTTGAAGTGGATTCGTAAATATATTATCGCATATTATATTTTTCATATTAGATATTATTCCTCTTTTTCAAGAATGGAGTGGTCAGTTGAAGTCGATAATAATACTTTCTGTTTTAGCTATCTGCGGTGCCCCTGTTACTTTCGGTATCGAGTATCCGGAAGCCAGAGTCTCCGATCAGATGGATGATTATTTTGGAACACTCGTTCCTGACCCCTACCGCTGGCTCGAGGATGTTGATTCCGATGAAACACTTGAGTGGGTATCCGCACAGAACGAGCTATGGGACAGTTTTATCGAGAATTTTCCACGAAGGGAATGGATAAGAGAAAGACTTGAGGAGCTCTACAATTACGAGCGCTACTCGATGCCATACAGAAGAGGTGAGCGCTACTTTTTCAGCCTTAACGACGGGCTGCAGAATCACTCCGTTTTCTGCTACCGTGAGAGCCTTGATGGTGAACCGATTGTACTTATCGACCCGAATGAATTTCCCGGTGAGGAAAGGCTGTCTCTTGCAGGAGCCAGCGTAACCGATGACGGTGAGCTGCTTGCCTGGGCGATCAGCGAGAGCGGGTCGGACTGGGCCATATGGTACGTAATGGATATAGAAACACAAGCTGCTTTGAGTGATACAATCCTCTGGACAAAAGGCGGAGTCAGCTGGAACGCTGACAACACAGGTTTTTACTATACCAGGTACGAACAACCCGAGGAGGGGCAGGAATACACCGAGCGCAACGAGAGCCAGAGGATATTCTTCCATAGTCTCGGTACTTCGCAGGAACAGGACACTCTGGTTTACGAACGGCCGGACAGACCTGAGTGGATGCTTGGAGCCTATGAGACGGATGACAGCAGATACCTGATCATATGGATCTATGACACGAGCCAGACTCGGAAAAACGGGATCTTTTACCTGGATCTCCTATCGGAGGATAGACAGGTAGTGGAACTTCTGGGGGATTTTGATGCGCGATACTCGCTAATCGGTAACATCGGTGAGGAATTTTACATTCGAACAGACCTTGATGCTCCCCACGAGAGGATTATCTGCATCGACATCACCGAACCTTCCCGTGATAAGTGGAGAGAGATAGTGCCCGAAGCAGAAGAGATACTTGAGAGCGCTTCAATCCTGAACAACAGTGAGTCCCTTGTACTGCAGTATTCGTGGGATGCCTTCAGTAAAGTATATCTGTATGACATTGAAGGTGAGTTTCAGAAAGAACTTGAATTCCCCAGTCAGGGAACAGTGTGGGGCTTCTGGGGTCTTCAGTCGGACACTGAGACTTTCTACCTTTTCAGCTCCCTCCTTTATCCCGGACAGGTTTACAATTACGACTTCGAGACTGGTGAGAGTACCTTGCTTTGGTCACCCGAAATAAACGCTGATCTCTCGGGATACCATGAAGAACAGGTTTTCTATGAGAGCCACGATGGAACGATGATTCCGATGTTTCTGATCTACCCGAAGGGTATCGACCTGGATGGGTCGAATCCCACGATTATGCACGGATACGGAGGGTTCGGCGCTTCGATGAAACCTTGGTTCAGTACCTCAAGGCTTGTCTGGCTGGAGATGGGCGGCATCTACGCTGTTCCCTGTATTCGAGGGGGTGGAGAGTACGGTGAAGAATGGCACCTGGCAGGAATAAAAGAGAATCGTCCTGTGGTATTCGGTGATTTCATAAGTGCGGCGGAGTACCTTATAGAGGAGGGTTACACCTCAACGCCGAAGCTTGCCATCTCAGGGACCTCTAACGGAGGAACCCTGATCGCAGCATGCCTGAACATAAGACCAGACCTGTTCGGTGCCGCTGCTCCCTCAATGGGTGTGATGGATTTACTCCGCTTTCAGCTGTTTACAATCGGGTGGGCCTGGATCTCCGAGTACGGCAATCCCGATGATCCTGACGAATTTGAGTTCATTCTCGATTACTCACCATACCACAACATCGAACCGGATATCGAGTATCCTCCTGTTTTGATAACAACTGCAGATCACGATGACAGAGTGGTTCCCGGACACAGCTTCAAGTACGGGGCAAGACTGCAGTCTGCTCAGGTCGGAGATGCTCCCATTCTGATGTCGATTCATGAAAGATCCGGGCACGGTGGAGCGGTAGGTCTATCCGAAAGACTGGATCGAAAATCCGAGCTCTACGCTTTCTTCTGGCAGATGCTGGGAATGATGGAGTGATCGGAATTCGTTAAAAGCAGGGATGGAATTATTCATGAATGCGGTTCATTTCAGAACAGGAAAGCATGAAGGACTCTGGAACATGGCTTTCGATAAATACATGATGGAACAGGTACGCGATGGTCGATGGGATTTTATTCTCCGAACGTATGGCTGGAAACCGGCTTGCGTTTCAATCGGAAAACTGCAGAAACGTGACAGTGAAATAGACTGCGATCGACTCCTTCGTGATGGCTACCACATAGTAAGAAGACCTACTGGTGGACGTGCTGTCTGGCACGAAACCGAATTGACTTACAGTATTGTAGCTGGGATAGAACATCCACTTGTATCCGGTTCCATAAGTGAAGCACTCAGGAAAGTCTCCATGCCAATGGTTAAAGCCATGAATATTCTTGACATACCGGTATCTGTGAGTTCTTCAGACCGTCACCGCGCCGGAGGACCAAGAATACAATCCAATCCCTGCTTTACTTCCCACGGGAAATGGGAAGTCGGCACACCTGACGGCAGAAAGCTGGTTGGAAGCGCACAGGCACGCAGCAGGGGCATCTTCCTTGAACATGGTTCAATTCTATTTTTGAATGATCAGATGAAAATACTTGACTACCTTCCGCAAAACACTTCATCAAACCAGAAGAACGTACTTGCTCATCACCTGAAGGTGGGTATCGCATGCGTATGGGAATTCAAACCTGATCTGGAAATGCGGGATATGGAGAATGCCCTGCACTCTTCCTTTGCAGATGCAATTGGTGAGGATCTTCATTACAGTGATTTCGAAACATTGGATGAGAAAAGGCTCAAGGAGCTGTTAAGCGAATGCAGAAATGAAATACAAGAAAAAGCCTGACTGGCTGAAAATGCCATCCAGAGGTGCCGAGGAGGCTGCTAGAATAAGAAGTATTCTACTGAAGTACAGCCTTGCCACAGTCTGCAGACAGGCAAAATGCCCTAATCTTGGTTACTGTTATCAGCATGGTACTGCTACATTTCTGATACTTGGAAATGTCTGTACAAGGTCATGCAGCTACTGCGCCATAGGACCTGCACCTGACAGACCTTCTCCTCTCAATCCTGATGAACCTGAGCGAGTGGCAAAAGCAGCAGAGGAGATGAACCTCTCATATGTCGTGATTACTTCGGTGACTAGAGATGATCTGCTTGACGGTGGCGCGGGGCATTTTGCGAAGACAGTTAAGGCGCTGAGGGATAAAATCGAAGGGGTCGGGATAGAAGTACTGACACCGGATTTCAAGGGTAATCATGCTGCTCTGGATACAATTGCAGAAGCGAATCCTGATGTATTCAATCATAATCTTGAGACTGTAAAGGATCTCTTTTCAGCAGTAAGACCTGATGCATCCTACGATCTGTCTCTTTCAATCCTTGCTCTTTACGGAAAGCTGTCACCCTCCACCCCGCTCAAAAGCGGGCTCATGCTTGGCCTGGGAGCACAGGATGATGATATAAGGAAGGCAATCCTGGATTTGAGGTCCAGTGGTGTGACTATGCTGACACTTGGTCAGTACCTTCAGCCTACAAGAAGACACTGGCCCGTCGACAGATATGTAACACCGGAAGAATTCGATAACTGGAAGGAATTCGCGCTTTCTGAGGGTTTTAACTCAGTCGCGTCAGGACCACTGGTGCGAAGTTCTTTTCACGCGGAGTTGAATTACAGCAGTGAAGTTGATTCGGGTTAATGTGGATCTGTAAGTTTATAGCTTCTTATCGAGTGGACTGACTCCTTATCGAAAGTCAGGAGACCTATCTCTCTGATCCATCCTCTTATCGGCAGATTTATGATATCAAGGCAGACGCTCATAGCGTCAAGAATCAATTCCGACTGAAGGCCAAGTGTAAGTGAACAGTGCGGAACCCAGCATCCAGGACGGTAAAGTCCCTCCGAAAGATCAGAATACTCATCGAAAATTCTGTATAGTCTTTCATGAACCAATAAGGGAGAGGGAGTAATGACAGGTCCGAGGAACACCGTGCCGCTGGCCAGGCCGAATGTGGCGATCGATGAAAATGTTACCGGAAAGGCTCGATGACTTGCTGCGAAATCCATTATATCATCAAGTATGAGATCAGGTTCGAGGTTTTCCCATATGGCAAGTGTAAGATGAGGCTTTCCACCAGATCTGAGCAGAGGCGATGAAAATCCTCTTGTTCTGAGTATGCTCCATGCTCGATTTATCTTATCTTCAGTTTTACTGTCCAG